>JBCBGJ010000289.1:0-3804 GCA_038526925.1 Pseudomonadota bacterium | reverse complement strand
CTAGCGGTTCGCACCTGGGACCCATTTGACATCATCAAGCCCGTTAGCGTTCGCGACGCGCCCCGCAACAAACAACCAGTCCGACAGCCGGTTTGCATAGGCAAGCGCCTCCGCGCTGACGATCTCATCCTCCATCGCTGACACTTCAGCGATCTGTCGTTCAGCCCGGCGACAAAGTGTGCGTGCCACATGCAACTGCGCTGCTAAAGGACTACCACCGGGCAGAATGAAACTATCCAGAGGCGCAATGTTCTCATTCATTGTGTCGATCTCGCTTTCCAACCGATCAACTTGCGCTTTGACAATCCTGAGGGGCTCCCATTCGAGCTTCTTACCGCGATCGGGCGTCGCCAAATCAGCGCCGAGATCGAACAGGTCGTTTTGAATGCGACGGATAGCTTTGAGGAGATCGCCCTCTGCATGCAGGGCCGCAACGCCGAGCGCAGCATTGGTCTCATCTACTGTCCCATAGGCCGTTACGCGCGGATGCCACTTCTCAACGGGTTCACCGGTAGAAAGACGTGTTTTGCCGCCATCGCCGGTCCGCGTGTAGATTTTGTCGAGTTTGACCATGAGCGCGCTAGAAGAGCTTGATTGAGCCGACGACAATGCCGAGCAAAACCAGAATTCCAACCTTACGCGCACAGATGATGAGCAACGCTCTCGTTCCAACCAATTGATGCGGATGCGTGTCATCGTTCAGGCGGTGGTGGTTGGAATTCTGGTTTTGCGCGGCATGGTCGTCGCAGGTCCAGACGGATTCGATACGGGCTTGGAACGCATAGCGATTGGCGAGTCCCGTCAGCATGTCATGCTCGGCCATGTGCCGCAGACGGCCTTGTGTCTCGATCCGGCGTGTCACGTTTGTGCCGACGCCAAGATACCCAATCACATCGCCAGCACGGTTCAGGCGCGGCGTTGCGGACAGAGAGATATGATACTTCTTACCCGTCGGATCCTTGAGAACAGAGAGGATATCCGAGTAGGGCTGGATGGATTGCAATGCCGAGAGCATTTTTTCCATCTCGCGGTCCTCGAGCTTGATAATATCGAGATAATGGTGACCGAGGACAGAGCTAGTGTTCGGCGCGATCGTGCTCATCAGGCGCCCGCCACACGTAATGACATAGCCTTCGAGGTCCGTTTCCCAGTACAAGTCAGTTGCAAAATCGGCGAGATGCGACAGTTGGCGTTCGGCAACGGCGTCAGATTTCTCAGTTCGGTGGTTCTCACGAGCGATAATCCCCACACAGCCAATGGTCACGAGCAGTGAGCCGATGACTTCAATCATCAAAACCTGGTGCGAAAAAGCATAGAGCGAGTGGAAACAAAGAAACGCAAGTTGCACGATGCCAAAGGCAAGCAATGCGCAAATCGCCACGGAAAATCCGCCGCGACCGCTTACTTTTTGCGTCAGTCCACCACCGTTCATGCGGCAATTATACACGTGCAAGTTGATTTTTCGTTATTCTCTAGGCGCGTAGACTAGCGGCGTCCGAATAGGCGCTCGATATCCGCGAGCTTGAGCTCGACATATGTTGGTCGGCCATGGTTGCATTGCCCGGAGTGCGGGGTCGCCTCCATCTGCCGAAGTAAGGCGTTCATTTCTTCTGCGTTCAGGCGGCGTCCAGCGCGCACTGAGCCGCGGCACGCCATATTTCCCATCACTTCTTCGAAGCGTTCTTTCAGCGCGAGACCGGCATCATACTCTGAGAAATCGTCGGCGAGGTCCTGAATCAATCCCGCCACATCCATTTCCCCAAACAAAGCCGGCGTCGCACGAACGCAGACGGCGCCTTTGCCGAAAGGTTCAATTTCCAAACCAAGGCTTGCCAGCTCTTCTGAGCGCTCCAGCACCCGGACAGCTTCATCCTCGGTCAGTTCGACGACGTCCGGGATGAGGAGCGCTTGGCGCTTTACGCCGCCAATCTCCATCTGCCGCTTCATGTCTTCATAGACGAGGCGCTCGTGTGCAGCGTGCTGGTCGACAATCACGATGCCATCATCAGTTTGTGCCACGACATACGTTTCGTGGAGTTGGGCCCGGGCAACCCCAAGCGGGAAGTCGGTGGCAGGCGGGGCCGCTGGCTCTGGCTCGACGCGCGCGGAGGGCTGGCCGTCTGGCGCAGCTGGGGCCGGTTGGAACGTATTATATGCTTGCGGATCAGGCGCGCGGAAACTTGGTGTCGTGAGACCTAGCGATGGCGCTGGCGCGGTTGATCTAGACGGCTGAGGGTCCGCCCACAGCGTTGAGGGTCGAAAGACGTCGGCTTGGACCGGTTCGGCCTGCGCTTTACCGAGTGCGGCGGCGGCCACGGTTGTACTGGCCCGGTGGCCTGCTGCAGCTAGTGTGTGGCGCAGCGCACCGATGATCAGGCCGCGTACATTGCCGGCATCCCGAAAGCGAACTTCCGTTTTGGCGGGATGAACGTTGACGTCGACATATTCTGGATCGAGATCCACGAACAGCGCGGCCATCGGATGACGGTCCCGTGCGAGGAAGTCCTGATAAGCTGCGCGGATCACCCCGTTCAACATCCGGTCTTTCACCGGACGCCCATTCACAAAGAGATATTGGCGCTGCGCATTCCCGCGATTGAGCGTTGGCAGACCCGCAAAGCCGGTCAGTTGGACGCCTTCACGATCTGCATCGACCGCAAGCGCATTCTCGCGAAACTCCCGGCCCATAATTGCGCCAAGGCGTTGAAGTCGGCCGTCTTCCGTATCCGGGTGAGCGGCATAGCGAAACACGCTGCGTCCATTGCTTTCGAGCGAAAACGCGACATCGGCGCGGGCCATGGCAAGGCGCTTGAGTGAGTCTGTGATCGCAAGTGTTTCGGATCGCTCTGATTTCATGAATTTCAAACGCGCCGGCGTGGCATGGAATAAGTCGCGGACTTCAATCCGTGTGCCTGTGAGACCCCGACCGGAGAACGCGGCGGGTTTTGGTCCTTCGATGCGACCGGCTTCCACATAAAGCTCAGCCGCCTCTTCGCCCGCAGCGCGAGACGTGAGGGTCATCCGACTGACCGAGCCAATTGATGGTAGGGCTTCGCCTCGAAATCCCATTGTATGGATGTTTAGCAGGTCGATCCGACCATCTTCGCCAGCGCTGAGTTTGGATGTGGCGTGGCGCTCCAGGGCGAGACGCATATCGTCGCCGCTCATCCCACAGCCATCGTCTTCGACAATCAGGCGTTTCAAACCGCCGCCCTCAATGGAGACGCTGATCGATTGCGCGCCTGCGTCCAGAGCGTTTTCAACCAGTTCCTTAATGGCCGCGGCTGGCCGTTCTATCACCTCACCTGCGGCGATGCGATTGACCGCATCAGGGGGAAGTTGGCGAATAACCGGCCGAGAAGGGAGTGTAGCGCTGTCAGGCATGCCCTGGAACGTAGTTGCGTTCAGCGATTCGCACCAGTCGTTCAGACATGAAAAAAGCGGCCGAAATCGCAGCCGCTAAAATCATTGGATTAGGGTCTGTCTACAGGACCAGTTGGAACAGGAAAATCAACAACTGAACAAACAGCGCCAAACCAGACAGAGCGATCATGGTCGCGACCCACGCGCCGCCAAAGCCCATACCAAGGCCGATAACAATGCCGCCGCCCGCACAAATCACCAGGGAAATGAGCCAGTTCATGCCCATTGAAAGCGTGAAGGTCGCATGTGCCAGCATCAGGATCGTGATAATCGCGCCCCACGCGCCAGCCTTCATCGTGCCCGCATACATGCTCTTTTGAGCGTCGATATTCATTTCACCGCGGGTGTAATCGTTCGCAGCCATCATAGTCTCCAAAACAC
>JBCBGJ010000288.1:0-3810 GCA_038526925.1 Pseudomonadota bacterium | reverse complement strand
CTATCACCAAGGCAAAGTGGTGGATCAGTCGATTGCCGACTTTGCCCAGAACGTGATCAGCGCGCTCGCAATCGTCTTTGTGACCCTTCTCATCTTCATGGGGTTCCGGTCTGGCCTCGTCATGGGAGCCACGGTTTTGCTCACCATGGCGGCGACACTATTGATCATGTGGGTCGCGGGTATTCCGATGCATCGTATCTCGCTCGGCGCCTTGGTTATCTCGCTTGGCATGCTCGTCGACAATGGCGTCGTGATTACGGACGGTATCTTGGTCGGCGTGCAGAAAGGCCGCAATAAGCTCGAGGTTGCGGTTGAAGTTACCCGAAAAAACTTGAAACCTCTGCTCGGTGGAACCTTGGTCGGCATTATTGCGTTTGCGCCGATTGGATTTGCCCCCGGCGATACAGCAGAGTTCACGAACTCTCTGTTTTGGGTCGTCTTGATCGCGCTTGGGTTGAGCTGGGTTCTCGCGTTCACGATTACACCGCTCTTTTGCTATTGGGCGTTCCCGGAAAGCAGTAACGCCGTGATTGACGATGATGCACCAGACGGACGTTTTATGTCCTGGTACAAAAGTCTAATCCGCGCAGCCCTCTCCAACAAAACCCTCTCTCTCGCCGCAACGCTTGGCGTGTTCGCGCTCGCGATTTGGGGCTTCCGCTTTGTTCAGTCTGGTTTTTTCCCGGCCTCCACATCGCCTCAAATCGTCGTTGACTATTTCTTGCCTGAGGGCACCGACATTGAACGCACGCGCGAAGACATGCTGCGGTTTGAAACGCATATGCGGACGCTTGATGGTGTTGAGCACGTGCAAACAGCCGTCGGCGGTGGAACGCTGCGCTACATGCTCACTTATGAGGTAGAGTCCAGCAACCCCGCCTATGGGCAGTTGCTCGTCCGCACATCGGACTATCGGCTAAATGACAAGTTGATCGCCGAAATTCAAACCTATGCGGACGCAAACTATCCCGACGCGCAGGCAAAGGTTTGGAAATTTAGGCTCGGACCTGGAGGGGGCTCGAAAATCGAGGCGACCTTTGCCGGACCCGATCCAGCTGTGCTTCGCAGTCTCGCCAATGAAGCCAAACAGATCATGGCATCAGACGCCAAAGCCATTCTGATTAAAGATGATTGGCGCCGCCCCGTACCGGTGTTTCAACCTATCTATTCCCAGAACAAAGGAGAGCGCGTTGGTATCACGCGCAAAGACGTCTCCGATGCGCTTGCGGAGAACTTCAGTGGTCTCCAGCGCGGCGTCTATCGAGAGGGTGACTCACTGATCCCGATCATCTCGCGCGCGCCGGCAGATGAACGCGCAGGGGCGTGGGATCTGGTATCCGTCCAGATTGTCAGCCCGACGACGCAACAAGCGATCCCTTTGGCTCAAGTTATTGATAATGGCGAGTTGATTTGGCGCGATGGGCGCCTGCTTCGAACGGATCGAGTTCTCTCCATCAAAGCCCAGGCAGATCCTGCGATTGGTGAGCTTGCTGACACGCTGTTCTCGCGCCTTAGGCCGCAAATCGAAGCAATTGAATTGCCCCCCGGCTATTCTCTTGAATGGGATGGTGAGTTCGGATCGTCCAGCGAAGCACAATCGAGCTTGGCGAGCACGATCCCGCTCGGCTTGTTGGCAATGGTCTTGGTCGTGGTTGTCCTGTTCAACGCTGTGCGCCAACCAATTGTCATCTGGGCCATCGTCCCACTTGCGCTGGTCGGCGTGGTTGTAGGTTTGATCGTCACGCAGACTCCATTGGAGTTCATGGGCATTTTGGGACTGTTGTCTCTGTCAGGACTTTTGATCCAAAACTCGCTCGTGCTGGTGGACTCGACCGACGAATTGATTGCGTCCGGCATGCCGCGCTTTGATGCGCTGGTGGAATCTGCCGCCAGTCGGCTGCGCCCCGTAACGATGGGCGCGTTTACAACCGTGCTCGGGATCTTACCGCTCTATTTTGATGCCTTCTTCAAATCGATGACCGTCGTCTTAGCATTCGGCCTTTCCTTCGCAACGCTGATCACTTTGCTGGTGACGCCAGTCCTGTACTCGCTGCTGTTTGGGATCCATAAAGACGAAACAAACACCCCTCCGCCAGCGCCCGTCGATCCCGAAGAGGAGCTCGCACCGGCATGATTAAGTCGCTTTTACCCGCCCTGCTTTTGGCTTCTACGGCAGCCTGTGCGTCCATAACCACGCCGCAGGAGGCCGCCAATGCAGCTCGCTCTACCCTGCCGGATGCCCCAGATGCTTGGGCGATGGCCAGCGAGCGCGTCGGACCGGTTGAAGCGGGATGGCTGGCCAATCTAGAGGACCCTCTTCTCGACGCCCTTGTGCGTGAGGCCCTCGTCAACAATCGCAACCTGCAATCAGCGGCGGCGAATGTGCAGCGCTCCTGGGCGCTAGCTGGCCAAGCTGGGGCTGCGCTCTCGCCATCCGTGAGCCTGTCATCAGGAGCGTCACGAGGCGGAAACATCGAAGATTCCGGCGGCGACAGCTACTCGCTGACGGGACAAGCAAGTTGGGAACTCGATCTCTGGGGCCGCATCCGCGCTGGAAATCAAGCGGCAGTGCTGAGCGCTGAAGCGGCCGAAGCCGACTATGTCTACAGCCAATACTCACTCGCCGCCGCTGTTGCGCGCGCCTACTTCCTCTCGATCGAAGCGGGTCGACAAGCCGAGACCGTTCAGAACACGCTCGACGCCCTGAACGAAACCGACCGCATTGTTGGGGTTCAATTCGAGTTTGGGCTCGCGACGTCTCAAGATGTGGCTTTGTCACGATCTGACCTGGCGCGCACGAAAGCTAGCCTCGTCGCTGCGCAAGGCTCCCAACGCGATGCCTTGCGAGCGTTAGAGGTGCTGCTGGGGCGCTATCCCGCTGCGGACCTGAGTGTCAGACAAGACTTACCGAGTGTGCCGCCAGCGCCGCCATCTGGCATCCCATCGGATCTTCTGGAACGACGCCCGGACATTATCGCTGCAGAGCGCCGTGTCGCGGCTTCGTTCAACAGTTTGGATCAAGCCAAAGCGGCGCGTATGCCGTCGATCAGTCTGACGGGCAGCCTCGGCGGATCTTCGGGTGATCTGACCAACCTGATCAACCCAACAAATATCGCTTGGCAGGCGGCGACGAGCCTCGTGGCACCGCTCATCGATGGAGGCCTGCGAGAATCGCAAGTCGACCAAGCCTCAGCGGAACAGAGCCAAGCCATAGCAGGTTACGCCGATACGGTTCTAAATGCCTTCCAGGAAGTTGAAGGCTCACTCGACCAAACCGTGGTTCTTCGGGACCGTGCGGTCTCGCTTGAAGAAGCGGCTAGAGAAGCCAACAACGCCCTTCGCATTGCGAATTTGCGATATGAGGAGGGCGAGACAGACCTGCTGGACGTCTTGACCATTCAGCAGCGCGTTCTCTCCAATGAGGGGGATGTCGTCAGCATTGAACGCGCTCAATTGGATGAATGGGTCGCCCTTAATCTCGCTCTAGGAGGCAGCTGGGAATAGACCAAGTGCGGCCATTATGGCGCAGCTTAGGGCTTTCCTTTTGATACCAGCCACCCCAAATGCCGGATGAGCAGCGAGATCAAACCGGATACGATCATCGCATCGCTTTCTGCGCGCACTTCGACGCGGTCCTCATCTTGCGGGGTGAGGACAATCCAAACTTGCGATGCGCAGCCGCGAACTTTGGTGTCTTCGGTGCGCTCGGTTGTGTCTAATGGCGGGTTTGCCTTACCGAGATCGATAATGTGCGCGTATCGATCTTCCCAATCATCGAGAAACCCGAATTCGTCTTCAATTTCAGTGGCG
>JBCBGJ010000287.1:0-3811 GCA_038526925.1 Pseudomonadota bacterium | reverse complement strand
ATCCAGACCGGGTTGCCGACTTCGCGAAAGAGTATCTGCCAATACAAAACTACCATATGGATCTCGTCGAAGACGAAATGACGGGTCCGAGAAATGTGGTCGTACTCGAACAGGACGAAGATGTCCTCGACACTTGGTTCAGCTCCGGCCTCTGGCCATTTTCGACGCAAGGTTGGCCCGAAGAAACAGACGGCTTGAAGACTTTCTATCCCGGCGCGACACTGGTCACGGCGTTTGACATTATCTTCTTCTGGGTCGCGCGGATGATGATGCTCGGTATCAAATTCATGGACGGAGAAGTGCCGTTCAAGGACGTCTATATCCACGCCATCGTTCGCGATGAGAACGGGAAGAAGATGTCCAAGTCTGAGGGCAATGTCATTGACCCGGTCGACTTGATTGACGGCATTGAAGCGGACGCTTTGGTCGCGAAACGCACCACGGGCCTGCGTCAACCGGAGAAAGCCCCGCAAGTGGAGAAGGCGACCCGGAAGCGCTACCCGAAAGGCTTTGATGCGTACGGCGCCGATGCGCTGCGCTTTACGCTCGCGGCCATGGCCACCAAAGGCCGGGACATCAATCTGTCCGTTGAACGGGTCGCTGGTTATCGTAACTTCGGCACAAAACTCTGGAACGCGACGCGCTTTGCACAAATGAACGAGGCGCAATTTGGCGGCGACGTTGACCCGCAAAGCCTTGAATTATCGATCAATAAGTGGATTGTTGGTGAGCTGTACAAATGTACGGCGACTATGTCTGAGGCGATTGAAGACTATCGCTTCAATGATGCGGCGAGCGCGGCATATCACTTCACTTGGGACGTTTTGTGCGACTGGTATCTCGAGCTGTCGAAGCCAATTCTCGGCGGCGAAGATGCTGCGGCCAAAAAAGAGACCCAGGCAGTTCTCGGCTGGATCCTGGAGCAGACTTATGTCGCGTTGCACCCCTTCATGCCCTTCATCACTGAAGTGCTTTGGGAGCAGACGGCGGAGCGGTCAGACTTCCTGATGCAGCAAAGCTGGCCAGGCCTCGCAGGCGGGTTCGAGGACCAAGCCGCGGCCGATGAGCTTGGTTGGGTGCTGCGCATCATTTCGCAGATCCGCTCGGTTCGGTCCGACGTCAATGTTCCAGCCGGCGCGAAAGTTCCGGTCAGTCTGACCGATGCCAATGCTGAGACCGCACGCTGCGTCGACGCGCACCGTGATGTCATTATGCGCCTCGCGCGCCTGGAGAAGTTTGAGCTCGCTGACGCTGCACCTGCCGGATCGGTTAAAACCGTCGTCGATGAGGCCACCGTTGTTCTCGAAATCGCGGATCTGATTGACGCGAGTGAGGAGGTGGCGCGCCTCGATAAACAGCTTGGCAAACTTGGCGGAGAGATTACCGGCCTCGAGAAGCGGCTCGGAAATGAGGCGTTTGTGGCCAAAGCACCCGCAGAGGTCGTCGCGGAGCAACGCGAGCGTCTGGCCGACTTGCAGGGCACGCGCGACAAGCTTAGCCTCGCACGGGAGCAACTTGCCGCCATTTAAGGAGATCGCCATGTTTCGCACTGTGCTTGTCGCAGCATCTGTCCTGATCGCTGCCTGTCAGGGACCAGTTCAAGAAACCGCCGAGGAGGTCTCGCCAGTGTCAGGAGAGGATCAACCAGAATGGCGTCTCGTCATCCATGGCGGCGCAGGCGTGATCCTACGTGAGAATATGACGGCCGAGCGCGAAGCGGCGTACACGGCAGCGCTCGAAACCGCGCTTGAAGCCGGCGCAGAAATTCTGCGCGATGGCGGCAGCGCGGTGGATGCGGTACAGGCCGCCGTCATCCCGATGGAAGATGATCCGCTGTTCAATGCCGGGCAGGGTGCTGTGTTTACGGCTGCAGCAGAGCATGAACTCGATGCCTCAATTATGAGCGGCGCGGAGCGCGATGCGGGGGCGGTCGCTGGTGTGAAGCGGGTCAAGAACCCGATCTTGGCCGCGCGCGCTGTGATGGACCAATCCGAGCATGTCATGTTTGCCGGGGCAGGGGCCGATGCTTTTGCTGAATCGGTCGGCCTTGAGCTGGTTGATAATTCCTATTTCGACACTGACAGCCGCCGCGAGTCTTTAGAACGCGTCCTGCGAGAGCGGGCCCGTACGGATGCCGATCGGCACGGCACCGTTGGCGCAGTGGCGATTGATGCAGATGGCAACCTCGCGGCCGCAACGACAACTGGCGGAATGACCGCGAAAGCCGCGGGCCGGATCGGGGACTCGCCGCTGATTGGCGCCGCAACTTATGCCCAGAACGGGGTCTGCGCCGTATCAGCCACCGGACATGGCGAGTACTTTATTCGCGTCGCGGTGGCGAAAACGATTTGCGCCCGCGTTGAACTGGCAGGCGACAGCGTTGGTGAAGCCGCGACCAGCGCGCTTGACCAGGTTGCCGAACTTGGCGGCGATGGCGGTGTGGTCGTGATCGGCGGAAACGGCCAATACGAGTATGTTTTTAACTCAAAGGGGATGTATCGCGGCATGATCGACCCTGATGGGATGGAAACAGCGATTTTCGAGCAAGAATAGTCCCTTTTGAGCGGGTGACAGCGTCACGCTGAGCCGCTAAGGCTCGGCGCAGTAAAGGAATGCCAATATGAGTAAAACTTGGGATAAATCCAAACTGCCTTCCCGCCATGTAACGGAAGGGCCAGCCCGCGCCCCGCACCGCAGCTATTATTACGCGATGGGCCTGTCGACGAAAGACATTCAAAAGCCTTTTGTTGGGGTGGCAAGTTGTTGGAACGAAGCCGCGCCTTGTAACACCGCTTTGATGCGCCAGGCGCACGCGGTTTCAGAAGGCGTCAAAGAAGCCGATGGCACGCCGCGCGAGTTTTGTACCATCACCGTTACCGACGGCATCGCGATGGGTCATGAAGGCATGCGATCATCTCTCGTCAGCCGTGATTGGATTGCCGACACAGTCGAGCTCACCATGCGCGGACACTCCTACGATGCGCTGGTTGGTGTGGCCGGTTGCGATAAGTCTCTGCCGGGTATGATGATGGCGATGCTCCGCCTCAATGTGCCGTCCGTCTTTCTCTATGGCGGGTCGATTATGCCAGGTAGCTTCGAAGGCCGCGATGTTACTGTGCTCGACGTGTTCGAAGCGGTTGGCGCTCATGCGGCTGGCTCAAATGATATGAGCGCGGACAAGTTGCGGGCGCTTGAGAAAGTGGCCTGCCCAGGCGACGGCGCTTGCGGCGGCCAGTTTACAGCCAACACAATGGCCTGCGTCAGCGAAGCGATTGGCCTTGCCCTGCCGCTGTCGTCTGCGATGCCTGCGCCTTGGACAGACCGCGATGGCTATGCCCGGGAATCGGGGAAGGTCGTTATGGACCTGGTGGCCAACAATCTGCGCCCACGTGAGATCTGTACAAGCGAAGCGTTTGAGAATGCGGCCATCGTCGTTGCAGCGACCGGCGGCTCCACCAATGCGGCGCTCCATCTGCCAGCCATGGCGCATGAATGCGGCGTTGAATTCACCCTCCGCCACGTTGCGGAAGTGTTTGAGCGCACGCCTTATGTCGCTGACCTGAAGCCGGGCGGAAATTATGTCGCTAAGGATTTCGGTGAAGCGGGCGGCGTCCCGATGCTGATGAAAACGCTGATGGATGAGAAGATCGTCAATCCCGATTGTTTGACGGTGACGGGTAAGAGCTGGGGCGACTATCTCGAAGACCTAAGCTTCGATGAAACTCAAAAAGTCATCTATCCGGCTGGCAAACCGATTACAGAAAATGGCGGTGTTGTTGGCCTTTGGGGATCGATCGCACCGTCCGGCGCG
>JBCBGJ010000286.1:0-3817 GCA_038526925.1 Pseudomonadota bacterium | reverse complement strand
AAAAGGTCATCACCCCTCCCGTAAACCTTTGAAGATCGATGCTGCGATAGGCTCCATAAGGTAATCGAGGGTGGTTCGGCTTTTACCTGAAAAAATGAAAACATCGACGGGCATACCGGGTGTGATTTCCAGGCCTGCTGCAGATCCATCGTGTGGCAATTCAATTTGGACGCGTGCTTCATAGAAGGCCGCGCCAGAAACGGGGTCGCGTTTCAAATCAGCGCTGACATCTTGGATCGTGCCTTCTAGGCTTGGTGACTTCCAGGATCGATAGGCCGACACTTGCGTTCTGACATTCAGCCCTTCGAAAACCTGAGCGCGATCAGTTGGCTTGATTTGGACCGAAGCAACAATCGAGTCGCCGCTTGGAACGATTTCGAGGATTGTATCCCCCGGCGCGACGACCCCACCTTTTGTGTTGGATGAGAGGTTCAGGACTTCGCCGCCGACAGGTGCTTTGATAATCGCCCGATTGAGGACGTCTTGCGCCGCAGACAAAGCTTCTTCGGCGGCTTGCAATCGTGCTGTCGTATCGCGAAGCTCCGTCGAAACGGCTTCGCTAAATTGCGCTTCGACTTGTGCGACCTGCGTCGAGAGACTGCGCGCCTCTGCTTCGGCTATGGCCTTCTCGCTCTCAAGCCGTGCGATCGTACTTTCAAAATCGGTGAGCCGTCGTTCGAGTGCGATGACTTGATCTTTGCGGGCGAGCTGTTGATCAAATAGATTTTCGAACAGTTCGAGTTCTTCGCGCGTCGATACGAGTGATCGCCGCGTGATATCAATTTCATTTGCTTTCAAACGGGCATTAGTCCGCGCGCTTTGTTGCTGTGAGTTCAGCACGGCGATATCCGCCGCCAAGGCGTTTCTCTGTTGAAGAAAGAGATCATTTTCACGCGACTTGATGGCGGAGAGTTCATCTTCGCCGACGGCCAAACCGACGAGCGTCGAAAAATCGATGTCACGTCGCTGGCCTTGCAGGGCGCTCAGTCGAAGGACGGACGCGGACAGGGCAGCGATTTCTTGGATAACCTGATCGCGCGAAGCGAGCGAAGCTGTCTCTTGTAAGACCAGAAGCGTATCTCCGGCGGCGACAAGGCTGCCTTCTTTAATGGCAATGTCCTGAATGATACCGCCTTCTAGGTGCTGAATCAGTTGGCGATTGTTCTCGACGACAACTGTGCCGGAAGCGCTGACGCCTTCTTCCAGAGGAACGAGCCCTGCCCAAAGCGCGAAACCGCCGAGGCCGAGAAAACAGATTTGACCCATACGCACTGCAAAGCGGTCTGAGCCTTTTTTTGAAGTTGGATTGGTCATGGGTTTATCCTCTCTCATTCGCGAAGACTTGCACCGGGCGCGAAGTCTTTTTGTGAGTGGTCTGAGTTTTTGTTTGCATCGGCTTGGCGATCACCCCGCCATGCGCGATGGTCAGTTGGGTATGAGAATTTTGGATCAGGCGCGGGTCGTGCGTCGAGGTTATGACAATGCTGCCAATCGCGGCGCGAGACTGGAGCGCTCCAATCACAGTATCGGCCGTCTCGCCGTCGAGATTTGCGGTGGGCTCATCGAGCAATAGTAAGACGGGCGATCGAAAGAACGCTCGGGCGAGGCCAATAAGCTGCTTTTGACCACCGGACAGTCCAACGCCGTTCGGGCCAATTTGAGTTTCATATCCATCGGCGAGCGAGAGGATTACATCATGTGCGCCCGCATCCCGGGCAGCTTGATAAATCTCCTCAGGCTGAGCTTCGGTGAACCGGGCGATGTTCTGGGCGATCGTGCCCGGCGCGAGATCAATGCTTTGGGGGAGGTAGCCAACATACTGGCCGCGATCTTCACTCGCCCATTGATGCACGCTGCGGCCCGACAGAAGTACTTCGCCGGACTTGGTCGGCCAGACGGCGGACAAGGTTTGTAGCAAGCTCGATTTACCGCACCCGCTTGTGCCAACCATAGCGATCAAATGGCCGCCTCGAATTTCGTACGAGAAGGGCCGAACAATCGGGGTTTCCATGGCAGGGGCGCCGGCTGCCAAACGATCAATGACGAGACTCGCATCTGGGCGCGGCAAAGGGGTGAAGTCTTGCCGTTTATGATCTTTCGTCAGACGAACAGTGAGAGACCGCCAGGAGGTGCGCGCCTGCACGAAAGACCGCCACCCGCCAACAATCTGGTCAATTGGCGCGAGGGCCCGGGACATGATCACGGATCCGGCGACAATTCCGCCTGGTGACATGGATTGCGAGAGGACAAGAAATCCGCCGGCGCCAAGGATTAGAATCTGCAGGATCTGTCGAGAGGCGCGAGCGATTGACGCATAAGACGCATCCATTTTTGAGGTTTTCAGCGTGTGTTCGAGCGCCTCATCACGCTGATTGCGCCATAGCTCTTCAATTGCTTTGGTCATGCCCATGGCGCGAATAGCTGAATGTTGACGCGCCGCGCCGGCGAGCTGCTCTTGAGCATTCGCGGTAGCAGCTGCGGCGGCGGCACCTGGCGATTTAGTTGTGAGCTCTGCGATGAGTGCGACAGCGAATACGATGAGGCCGCCGATAAGGCTGATCGCGCCCAAGAGTGGATCCAGGAGAAAGAGGAGCCCGATAAATAGCGGTGTGAAGGGCAAGTCTGCAAAAGCCAGGAGAGATCCATTCTGAAACGTTGCCTGGATCCGGGAGAGGTCAGTCATGTCTTTTGGAAGAAGGACTTTCTCATCCTCGCCGCTTTCAAATCTGGCAAACATTCGGTCTGCGAAAGTGGCTTCCAGGCGATCTCCGATCAAAGAGGAAACGCGTCGGCGACCGGCTTCGGCGGCGGCGTAGATACCGAGCAGAAAAATAGCAATTAAGCTGAGCCAAATGAGGCTATCGGTCGATCCAGATGTCAGAATACGGTCATATACCTGCAACATGTAGAGAGGAGAGACCAGCATCAGCAAATTGACAGCGAGGCTAAATCCCATCAGCGCGCTGAACTTTGCCGGACTGTGCCGGAACACACCGAATAGGAATTTGAGGGTATGCCCTGTGTCCTGGGACGATGAATTTGGCGCGCCTGTTTGAGAGCGAAACATCTGGAGCTCCTGCATACAAAATTGAAAAGAGAGAAAAGGGGGGGCGCAGCCCACCTCGCGGGAGGTGGGCTGCGCTAATGAGTTACATGTCAGAGATTTCTGCCAGCGGGGCACGGAAATCGTCTTGATCGACCTCCGCTCCAAACTGACTTGCCGCATCGGCGTCGAAATCCAACGTGTCGGGCTCCAGCTGCGCCGTTTTCGAAGCAGGTGCTTCGCTGGCTTCCGAAACTGAGAGCACTTCCGCCACAGGCGCATTCATGCTCGGTGCGGTAACAGTCATGCCATCAGCGAGTAACACGTTCTCGATAGAGGTCAGTGTATCTACTTCGATGACTTCATCGAACACGTCGCCGATCATGGTCGCACCGTTCACGTCACCGCCAGCATCGGTGATGAAGTCCTGAACGACGCCACCATTCTCACCCGCTGGAGCATTGTGAAGGTGGATGGCTGAGAACGGTCCAACCGTCATCAGTTCAGACACCGCAATGCCATCGACCGAAAGCGATCCACTATATGTGGCGTTGCCCATGTCATCGACCGTGATGGTGATAGTGCCGAAGCCAGAAGCAGCTGAGTCTGACGCATCCATCGGCTCTTGCGCCGAGTTCAGAATGCCTTCCAGAACGATCGTGCCAACACCCGCATCATCGCGATTGTCTGACGTGATCGCCAACTGACCTCTGATCTCTCCTCCTGGAAATTCATCCGTATGGATGTTGAAGTAGAGATTTCCAGCTTCTGCAG
>JBCBGJ010000285.1:0-3821 GCA_038526925.1 Pseudomonadota bacterium | reverse complement strand
AGGCTCATCATCAGCTTCAAATCGAAGCCACCAGAGAAGCGACCTTCGCGGCCCGTTATGATCAGCGCCTTGGCCTCCTTCTCGGCCTGGTCCAAGCAGCTATTTAGAGCCTCCAGCATGGTCGGATTGATCGCATTGGCTTTGCCATCATCCATCGTAATGGTGGCGATCTCGTCTTTAATCTCAATTGTTGCTGGCGCAGACATGCTGGAACTCCCGAATGATTTTGAGACACCGCTACCTCGCATTTCCCCACGACAAGCAAGGCCTTTCCACGCCTCTAGCTGCGATCGATATTGAGGTGCCGCGCGCGAAGGGATTGCGCGATCTGAATTCTGCGACAATAGTTTGAGGTCGGGAGGCCATAGCCATGTATTCAGTCAATCTCACAGAATCCTATTTTCCAGCGCAGGGCGACGAGCCAGCCGCCATGACGATTGGCGAAATGCTGCAAAAATCTGTAGACGCCGCGCCCGATATGCCAGCCCTGAAAGAGCTCGGCTATGATGGGGCGATTGGCCGAACTTGGACGTATAAAGAGCTGCAGGCCGATGCGGAGCGCCTCGCCCGCGCGCTGGCCAGCCGCCATGCCGAGGGCGCGCGCATTGCCGTCTATGCGAACAATGTTCCGGAATGGGTCCTACTGGAACTTGCCTGTGGGCTCGCCGGGGTGATCCTCGTGACAGTGAACCCGGCCTATCAGAAGCGTGAGCTGAAATATGTGCTGGAGCAATCGCGGTCCGAGGCGATTTACTATGTCGCGGATTTCCGCGGCAACCCGATGCAAGAGATTGCAGATTCGGTCTGTGACGAGATCCCGGCGATCAAGCACCGCATCCTCCTAACTGACCATGATGCGCTGTATGCGGGTGCGGACGAGGGAGAGCTGCGGTCGCCAAAGCCAGATGACGCGGTTCAGATCCAATATACATCTGGCACGACCGGATTCCCAAAAGGCGCGCTACTCCATCACAATGGCCTCGTGCGAAACGGCATCGACGCGATGACCCGCGGCGGCGTGAAGCAAGGCGATGTTTTCGTCCACAATATGCCGCTTTTCCATACCACGGGATGCGCCATCCTGGTCCTCGGCGGGTTTGGAACGCAGAGCACCATGCTGCTCGCACCCATGTTCGACCCGGCCATGATTGTGCGCGTGATTGAGCGGGAGGAAGCGCGGTTCATTCTTGGCGTCCCAACCATGCTAGTCGCGCTGATCCATGAAGTGCGCCAGAGCGGCGGGGATATGACCTCCGTCGAGTGCATCATGTCGGGCGGCTCAATGGTCCCGCCGCAACTTTGCCGCGACGCGCTCGAAACGCTCGGGGCGCCGATCCAGATCGTCTACGGACAGACCGAAACCTCGCCCGTCCTGACCCAGGCCTGGCATGCGGACAGCGAAGAGGACTTGACCCAAACCATTGGTCAGCCGGTCGCCTATACTGAGATCTCAATCCGCGATCCGAACAGCAATGCGGTGATCCCGATCGGCGAGCAGGGCGAGATTTGCGCCCGCGCCTACAGCGTCATGCTCGGCTATAATGACAATCCAGAGGCCACGGCGGCCACGATTGATAGCGAAGGCTGGCTACATACCGGCGATCTCGGGCGTATGGACCCGCGCGGCTATGTAAAGATAACGGGCCGGGTCAAAGAGATGATTATTCGCGGCGGCGAAAACCTGTTCCCGGCGGAAATCGAAAACGCCATGCTCGAGCATGACGCGATCGACGAAGTTGCCGTGGTCGGCGTGCCAGACGAGAAATGGGGTGAACAAGTCGCCTGCTTCATCCGCAGCGAGAGCGACCACGCCTTCAGCCCGGACGAGTTAAAAGCCTTTGTCCGCGAACGCCTCTCCCCGCAAAAGACCCCTGCCTATTGGGTGCAAGTCACTGATTGGCCACTCACCGGGTCTGGCAAAATCAGAAAATTCAAACTCGCAGAGGAGTTCGAAGCAGGTGAGCACACGCCTATGGGGTGAAGAGGTGAGTGTTAGGCGAGTGACCCAACGTTTCAATTTGTCTTTGTTGATCCTAACCAACTCTACCTCCACCACCGTTCATTTTCAGGCTGCGCCTCGTAAACGCCGAGTTGACGTGCCTTGTTGTAATGAAAGTTTGCGCGCGCTACGTCGAACCGACAGCGTGGATCCGAGTAGCAAAGATACAGACGAAAATGTGCTACAGGCAGGCCGCTAGAGAAAGGAGACAGAATACCTCTATCAAAGCATGTTTTGGCCTGACCAACGAGGTCATGATCTTCATTAATATCACACTTCTTACGTCGCCCACGAGCAGCGCTTTTTAAGTAAAAAAGAGCGCTGCGCGAGTATTTCCCATCAATAGTTCGGTCTCCCGCGAGCGTGTAGCTGGCGAGTTTATCTCCAAAAGAGTGCCAACACTTTAGTTCCGGTTCAGAATAGTTATCTCGGATCCATATATCGAAAATCGCTCCTTCAGAGATTTGTTTCGGAGATACGCGCCCGGTGTACAGCGCAACCACGCGTTCGATTGAAGCTGGAAAGTAGATGTCATTGTCAAACTGATCGAAATAGGATTGCGTTACGGATGGACCTCCGCAAATTTCTTCAGGGGTACGATCATCGCGCATAGCGCAACTCTGGGTGCTAACAGCAAATCCAAGCAGAAATATTAGCTTGCTGAGACGTGAGATTGTTTCCTGGCGAAAAATAGTCGATGCGGAACGGAAAAAAAGATTTAGTCGTCTAGCTTGAAGCTGCGTTGGTTTACACCAATGCATTTAAACACCTCATTTGTGTCCCCAAAACACAAACGCATGTGGCATCATAATCCCTGTCTCTGCGCTTTTGTAAATGGACCACCGATTGAGTGCGGGTGGAAAAGCTAATCCCCCGGCGCGTAGCGGATGCGGATGCTGGTGCAGTCGCGGCCGCCTTGGCGGACGATGAGGTCGTATCGGGTTTCAGCCGTTGAGTGTTCGACCAATTCCACGCCGAACGGGCTGCCGAGTTCGACATAATGATGGAACTCCATTTCGCCGCCCACGTGGAAGAACGGGCGCTCCAGCAGGAGCTGCCCGAACTGGCGACCCACCTCGCCCATATGGGTGGAGTTCACGTGATCTCCGGACCCGCCAATGTAAGGGTGGTTCGGACGCAGGCCGTTTTCTTTGGTGATCAGACCTGTGGTCGAGACCGTGTCGACACGGCGTAGCGGCGCGAGGAAGCTCTCAGCCGGAGTGCGCACACCTACCGAGGCGGCAGACGCATAGTTTAAGAGCGGCGGTTCGGTTGGTTTGAGTTTCTCTTTCGCGTCACCGCGCCAGCCTTCGAAATTGCGAGTGCGGAAAGTCACGCCCTGCCCGGCAAGCTCCGCAACCGTCTGATTGGCTTGATCAAAGAAAGCGAGCTTGTAGCGCGCGCGGTCTTCATCCTGCACCGATTGATAGATGCCATGATGCGGCAACCCAGCATCCGGCGATCCACAAACCCAGCGCACGCGGGTTAAAGCCGTCCAAGTGTCCGGATTGAACGTTCCCAAAAATTCACCCGAATCAATCGACGCCCAGAAATTGATGGTTTGCACCAAAATCGGATGCACAGCGTTCAATCTGAGCCAAGGCCAGATCGTTGTGTCCCGCGAACATTCGAACGCGACTGACCCATCATTCTGTGCCTGATGATTATGTGTGTATCGGTCCGGAAATGGGCGTGGCATCCGGCTTAATTCGCAGAAGTTCGCAATGGCGGCAATGGCTCGCGCCTAGGCTTGACGCTGCGCCCGCGCGATTCGGTCGCAGCCTTGGCTGATCCGACGTGTTGTCAGTGCCCAAACAAGGTG
>JBCBGJ010000284.1:0-3836 GCA_038526925.1 Pseudomonadota bacterium | reverse complement strand
CGTAGCCGTTCCCGGCAGGTCAGCTTGCTCAATGATGGAGACCTTAGATGACCGGCCCTAAAGCGCTGCCGAATATCAAGTGCTTGATGATGACTCAAACTGATCTGCAAGCTCTGAAGCGCTCAAAAACGCGGCTTCGACTTTCCCGCCAAGGCACCAATCGCCGCACGCCGCGAGCTGTAATACCGGGTCGATCAGGAAGCGTTCGCCTGCAGGCGTGCGGGTTGCAGCATATCGCCAGCGATGCATGACTTGATGAGACGCGGTCGATAGATCTGCGCCTGCAAATTCCGAAGCCGCTGATATCAGCGCTGCGCGAACTTGGTCCGGATCATCTTCCAAATGGGCCTCCCCCCACTCATTTTCTGATTGGATCAAAACGGAGTATGGTGCCGGGCGCCCAGGCTTAGAGGAATTCACCGCCATCCACCCAATCGGCGCGGTACCGCTCTTTAAGGCCGTCCATGGCAAGTCGAGCGGTGTTTCAAAGCCGAGCATAAGCGAGAAGCAGCCGACCATCTCCGTCTTTTCGAGCGCAGAGTGGCCCGAGAATGTGATTGGGAAGAGAGCGGCGGTCTGCACGCTCGGCGCCGACGAAATCACCCAGTCAAACGGGCCGATCTCGGCACCCGCCTTGTCGGTCAATATCCAACCGTCGCTGCTGCGCTTCAATTGTTCGATATGCGCCCGCGCTTGAACAGTCACATTTGCGGCCAACGCTTTGCAGAGACTGTTCATGCCCGGCGTAGCGACGAGTTTTTCTTTCTCTGAAAGCCGCGCGCCGCCGACGCACGCGATCTCTTTAGGCCATGGCTCGATGAGGCTCGACTTACGGAACGGCGCTAGAAAGGCTTCAAACCGCGCTGTCTCAACCGTGAAATATTGGGCGCCATGATCAAATGCGAACGGATCTGCGCGGCGCGTCGACATACGCCCGCCAGGCCCACGGGCCTTCTCGTACACTGACACGTCGTGTGTGTCCGCGAGGCGATTGGCAAGCGTTAGGCCCGCAAAGCCAGCTCCAATGATAGCGATTTTCATACAGCAACTCTCATCGTTCGAAGGCACGACTTAAGCCATGCCGTTTCGATGACGAGTAAAATTTAGCGGCTTTGGCGGATTAACTGCCGATCGCTTGCTCGTTGCGCTCGCCCGTACGGATCCGGACAATCGTTTCAAGGTCTGCAACGAAGACTTTGCCGTCGCCAATTGTACCGGTGTTGGCGGCGTTGGTGATGGCTTCAACCACACGGTCGGTTTCCGACGCTGCGCAAGCGACTTCGACTTTTACTTTAGGGAGCAGGCGAACTTCATATTCGGCACCGCGATAAACTTCGGTTTTGCCTTGCTGGCGGCCATAGCCACGAACTTCAGAGACTGTGAGACCAGACACATCGGCTTCGCCAAGCGCGTCAATCACAGCATCCAGACGACTTGGTTTGAAAATAGCTGTTACGAGTTTCATGTGGGCCCGCCTCCAATTGTAGAATCGAATATACTGGTACTGGGTTGAGATGTAACGTCAATTCCGGGTTTTGACGCAGCTTTCGAGCCGAGAGGCTCTGCTAGTTTTCTAGGCATGACGGGTTTGGGTCTGCTCGCCTTTGCAGCTTTTGTTACAGGTGCCGCAGCGCTGCCGCTCGGTTTCGAGTAGAGGCGCTTCACGGCTTCGACGAGGACAACGCCGCCTAAGCCGGGCATGGCGAGCTCTCCTGCCCGCTCCCAAGATTTTGAGGCCGCCGTAATCAAACGCCAGTCCAGTGGTGGCATATGGACGGCCGTAGTCGAGGCGGTGACTTGAAACAGACTATCATTGAGGAAGCGAACCAACTGGCCGCGAGTCCAAGGTCTACCATGTCCGAAAGGTTTACTATCGACGAGTGACCACATGCTTCGGCGATTGGTAACCGCGACGACGATCCGGCCTTCAGGCGCCAGGACGCGCCAGGCTTCGCGTAGTAATTGTCGCGGACTGTCAGCCTCTTCGAGCGCATGAAGCAGAAAAACTCGGTCAAACAGACCTTCTGGAAAGGGCAATCTCTGTTCCGGCGCCAGACAGAGGGTTTGCCCTCTATTTGAAGTTTGCCGCACTTCGCCAATCTCTTCTGGCACAGCGCCTATGCAGCTTGCGGCTTCGGCCTGCCAAAGCGGTAGAAGCGGGCTGGGATAGCCAATGCCGAGAACTCTTTGACCTTGGCAATTGCCCCAGAGATCCGTCATCCGTTCGGACATAAGCCGTGCGGCGCATTGCCCGAGACGGGTCGCATAAAAGGCCTCAAGGGTTGCCGCAGGCTGGCGCATATGGCTGTTATCTTTCCAAACGTTTCTACCCTGGAGATGGGATCATGCTGACCATACATCAATTCCCCTGCTTAAGTGATAATTACGGCTATCTCGCGCATGACCCTGTTTCAGGGGAAACAGCGGCGATTGATACGCCAGATCCGGATGCGTATTTGGCGGAGGCTGAGGCCCAGGGTTGGACGATCACCGCGATCTGGAACACGCACTGGCATCCAGACCATGCCGGCGGGAATATGAAAATCAAAGAGGCTACAGGCTGCACGATTGCCGGGCCTAAGGGGGAAGCTGAGAAAATCCCGGGCATCGATCAGGCAGTTGGCGGCGGTGATACAGTTTCACTCGGAGCGATGGTAGCGACGGTAATCGACGTACCGGGTCATACGCTCGGCCATATTGCGTTTCATATGCCGGAGCAGAAAACAGCTTTTGTCGGCGATGCGGTCTTCGCGCTTGGCTGTGGCCGCGTTTTCGAAGGCGATATGCCAATGATGTGGAACTCAATGCTGGCGATCAAATCCATGGCGCCCGAGACCGTTCTCTATTGCGCGCATGAATACACGCAGGCCAATGCCCGGTTTGCGGAAACGATTGAGACCGATAACAACGTGCTTCAAGCTTACATCGCTGAGATCGATGATAAACGCAGCCGCGGGGAGCGAACGGTTCCTATGCAGCTTGCGCGAGAGCTTGAAGCCAACCCGTTCTTGCGCGCCGATGTTCCAGAGCTTCAGGCCGCGATGGGACATCCCGGTGATGCAGCCGCAACGTTTGGCGAGATCCGCGGCCGCAAGGATCGTTTCTAATGGTTGCTCTGTCCGGTGATCTTGGGGCGAATGAGATTATTCGCTTACTCGGCATGAAGCCTCATCCCGAAGGCGGTCACTATGCCGAAACCTATCGCAGAGCGGATGGCGAGCGGGGCGCTTCCACCGCGATCTACTATCTTTTGCAGGCCGATGAAGTCTCCGCCTGGCACCGCGTCGACGCGGAAGAGCATTGGCTCTGGCATGCGGGCGGCGCGCTCGCGCTGACCTTGTCACCCCCAGATGGGAAAGGGGCAACGCCCTACACATTGGGACCAGACCTGCGCGCAAAGCAACGCCCTCAGGTCACCGTTCCTACGCATTATTGGCAAACATCAGAAAGCCTAGGCGCCTGGACTTTGGTCTCGTGCGTCGTGGCACCTGGGTTTCAGTTTTCGGGTTTTGAACTCGCGCCTGAGGACTGGCGACCAGACGTATAAAGCCGGGGTTGGGAGGAAACTATGGTAGAGACTCACGGCCACTGCGCCGACAAATTTTCAGGCGTGAAAGCGGCGTTTGAAAACAATTTCATCCATCAAGATGAAATCGGTGCGAGCGTGGCGATCACTTATGAAGGTGAATTTGTTGTCGACCTTTGGGCGGGGCATTTAAGCCGCGACAAAGCCCAGACTTGGAACGAAGATACAATCACAAATGTTTGGTCGAGCACCAAGACCATGGCCGCGATGTGTTTGCTCGTTTTGGCCGATCGAGGTGAGGTCGATCTGC
>JBCBGJ010000283.1:0-3839 GCA_038526925.1 Pseudomonadota bacterium | reverse complement strand
CGCATCAGGCGCTCGGCATGCGTCCGCCAGTCCCAGAAACCCTACTTCAAAGTGGCCCATAGAATGGGGGCTGGACAAAGTATCTGACCCCTTTGGGGTTTGAGATATTTGTGGTGCGACTGGTTAGGGGCGAGTTTAGGACACTCAGCTAAGAGAAGTGATCGGCGTCAAAACGGTAGGAGCTTTGACGCCGAAGTTTTGTTACAACAGCAAATCCGCGGCGAAAAAAGCGAAGAAGCCGCCAACGACAAACGCCGCGACGCTGATCCACCATAGCACCCAACCAATCCGCCGAAGTCGGTTGCACGCTTTCGCTTTGGCAGGATCGGCAGGACACGGCAGATTCCTAGCGTGCCACTGCCAGGCCCCAGACGCGGCCAACACCAATCCGGCGACTGAAAACACGATCGCTTTGTTGGCACCCATCCAAGTGATACCCGGCACTGCTTTGATCAAACCTGCCATCACGGCACCCATGCCAATGCTAACCAAAAGCGCAGGAAGCGCACAACAGATTAGTGTGGATACTGATGTAAACAGCGCGAGCGTCGCGGGAAGAATGCTAGGGGGTTTTATGTCCGTATCGAGGGTGGTCATGAGACCTCACGTTCGACTGATACCATGGCGTAACCGGATTTCTTGACGAGTGACTCGACCTCATCATCGGTCAAACTCGCTCCCGGCTTCAAACCCACGTGAATTTCACCATTATCCAAGTCGACATGAACGTTCTCAACGGCATCATTCTTACCGAACACTTTCGTCACCGCGCGCGCGCAGAAATCGCAGACCATGCCTTTCACGTTTACGGTGAGCATTGTGGTATCCACTTGCGTCATTTCAGCGGGCTTTGTTTGAGCGACCGCTAAGGGTGACGCTAAGGCGATTGCCGCTGCAGCGGTGAGTATCAAGGAAGCGTTTTTCATAGTTCTGTCCTGTTTAAAATCTGACGATCCAATTTGCCATGAACCGTTTTGTTTCGGGTGTGTATCCAATCTCAACGAGTTGAACGTCATAAAAGAAGCGCACCAAAGGGGTGAGCGTGGTTGGGGTTTCACTTTCGGGTTGGTTCTCGACCTGCAACATTAGCCAAGTGTGGAGATCGCCAAAGTCGCCAATGTAGGGAGCGACACCGATACGCGCCGCGTGTCGCACGGTCTGATCGAACCCAAGGTCGTAAGCCCGCGCCTCATAGGACGTGAACCAACGGCGGGTTTCCCAATCGGCGGCAACGCCCGCAAAGCTGGCGAAGTCTACGCCACCTTCGCCAAACGCGTCTGCCTGTCCGATCCCGCCTTTGAAGTAAAGATTGGCCTGAGAGCCTTTCTCATTCCATCGCTTTACAAGGCGGTTGTATTGCACGCCAGTGAAGTGCCAATCCTCGGCCCAATTGCGTTCTGAGTAGAGCCCTATCGAGTCCTGAAAGGTCGGCGAATAATGCGCGTGAATTGACGAGTGAAATCCGTTGTTCTTTTGCATAACCGTTGCGCCTCCCGGGTAAGATACGGGCCTGGCATCGGCCACATTGGCTTCAAGCACAGTGGTGGCAGCCACGAGTATCGCAGCAAATCCGATTTTCATTGAGTTGTTCCTATTTGAGTTGATCCTACTGAAGAGGATCAGGCGCGCGGTGGCGGCGGCTCATACTCAAATGGAAGGCTTTCAGCACGATCATTCAATGGGGCTATCCATGCCAGGATGCCTGGCAGAGGTTGCTTCAATTCAGATCGCTCAAAACCGATGACAGTTGTTAGAAGCGCTGCACAGCAGCAGGTGTCTACATTATGATCCGGCGCTTCATGATGTGTCTCTTTCTCGGCGATCATCATATCGTGACAGGGCATTTCGTCGGCAGCAACGTGGTGCGCTTTGGCCGAATCGTCAGCTCGCAGTTCACAAGGTTCGCCAACCGCATCAAAAGCAAACGCCAGCGTAACGAAGAGCCAGAGGAGAGAAGAAATCACTCGCATGCCGCCTAAATAGCCGTTTAGGCATTTCAAAGCAATGTATGGACGCTTGTTACGATGGAATGAGCGTCCGTTTGAGGGCGACCCCAGACACCCTGCAGAACGGATATGGACTGGCTCACTAGTCGCATGGGGCGTGGATTTGGGAGAAATCCATGTCATCGTTCAAGCCAAATGAAGCTGATCAGTTATCAGAAAACGACACAACAGCGTCTTACGGAGCGCCGAGAGGGCAGAAACGCCCTTTTAGGCCACGAGAAGTATGGGCCATTCGAGCCCGCCTTGAAATGCTCGGCCAAGTTCGAAACCTCGCCCTTCTGAACCTTGCAATAGATAGCAAGCTGCGCGGATGCGACCTCGTTAGCCTTAAAGTATCAGACGTCTTTTCTGCGGGATCGGTCCGAGAGCGCGCGATGGTGATTCAGCGCAAAACGTCACGACCAGTCCAATTCGAAATTACGAAGCTCACGGCCACGTCCATCGTGGCGCATGTTCAACACTCAGGACTGAGCAAGTATGACTTCCTGTTCCCCAGTAGAAACAGCAAAAGCGAACATCTTTCGACGCGCCAGTATCACCGCATAGTTGATTCATGGGTTCGCCAGATTGGTTTGAAGGTTTCAGACTACGGAACACATTCGTTGCGGCGTACTAAGGTCGCCCAATTATACCGCAACACTGGGAACCTGAGGGCCGTTCAGTTGCTGCTTGGGCATGCCAAAATCGAAAGTACGATCAGATATCTGGGTATCGAGTTGGAAGATGCTCTTCAAATTTCAGAGGCGCTTGAGCTTTGATGAGAGGCAGTCATGGGGCGAGTTTAAGCCGCTCGCTCGTCCGTTGTCATTTGATTTCCGCCAATCGATCCCAAAGATCTGTTGTTTCAGCATTTGCGACCATGCCATCGACCATCTCGACGAACTCCGGATTGAAATAGACAGAGCAGATTTCCCAAAAAGCACGCGCCCGTTCCGTTCCTAGAACGAAGTAGATCACATCGCGGTATGTCTCCCAGGAGCTCTGATCCATCGCCCCGCTTTTATATTGCAGCCATTCATATTCTCGCGCGCGCATTTGACCGATCATCCAAAAGAACAATTGCGTTTTCTCAGGAAACGAAGGTGTCTCTTTTTGTGAGAAGACACGTCCCAGTTCGGGAAACTCGACGAATTTGTAGACACCCGTTTGGTCGTTCTCGAGTTGTGTTTGACGCGTATCAGAACGGAGTTGGGCCGTCCCCTGCTTGATTTGAATCGTCAGGTAAATCAGGGTTATGGCAACAATAACGACGCCAATAATTTGCGCAATCTGGGCTATTTGGTCGAGTGTCATTGAGTCTCCTTTGGCCTGTTAAAGATGGAGCTTCTTTCACGATGCCGTCTCTGTTTCGATTCGATCTGTCAGGGTCTGCGCCGCTTCATTAAGACCGTTGAGAGATTCAAGATGAAAGGCCGCGAACTCCGCATTGGTTCGAATGACACCCTGCATTTCCGGATCAAGCCCGACGATCTCAACTAAGGCATCGAGATCAATGTTAGTGAACGGGCTGAGGCCATGTTTCTGACCCACGAAAACGGTCCTGTTCCTAAACGGTCGATACGTCGTGTCGTGGCTAATCATGACATTGGCCCAATATGTCCGGTATCGCTGCAAATCCCTAACGATTTGACGATCTTCGATAATCGAAAAATTCCCAGCCGCGATCAGAGCGTTTAATGCCGCATCATTTTGAGCAGGATAGTATCGTGTCGTAATATTCGTCCAAAACGCTGATGCTTGATAGGCATCCAACGGGCCAGGCGGCGAACATTGTGCTAGAGCAAGCCAACCTTGACCCTGTCACTCAGATTTCTTTTTCTGTGCGAAACGTAC
>JBCBGJ010000282.1:0-3847 GCA_038526925.1 Pseudomonadota bacterium | reverse complement strand
AGTCGTCTCATGACGCTCTAATACAGCATACGGATAATAGGGTTCCCGCACTTGATCATCATACAGACGAACAGGATCTCCTAAGGCAGCGAACAAAGTATCATTGCTGCGTAGATGATCTAGGATGGACGCGCAAAGCTCAGATGAACTTGCAGCGAAAAAGCCGTCCGCACTCATAGTCGAACTTCTCTTCGGGCATTTAGGATGGCCTGCACTTCATGTGGTATACCGGTATTAGATCCAGCAGACGCCCGTTGACGAGATCGAGCGCTATAAATCGAAGCAACCAGTCTTAAGACTGCTTCTTGTAGGTCTTCAGGGATCTCATCTGCCCCGCCAAAACCTGCCTCAAATTGTATTTCAACTCGCTCGCCCCGGCCAAGACCTGGCAACATACTCCAGGGCCGCAACCTGAGACGCCCACACTCTATTTGAAACCGGGCGGTAATGTCGGTTTCCAAACTGTCATCGCTATGAAGGATGACAGAGGTTAGGTTGCTAATCGTCGAGATTGGAAACTTGCTGCCGCGCCCCGCCATGGCTTGAGGCCATTGAAGCCAAGTCCATTGCAAGGTCCGGCGCACGAGGGCCAGACCCGCAATTTGCTCTAAGCGTTTGGTCGCGGCTTCGACCAAGTCTACGATCAAGTCATCCTCGCCCGAATGGCCAATTCTCAAATAGTCTTTCGCAGATGCGAGCAGCACAGCCGGCTCGTCCGGCGGCACGATCACCGTCAGTTGGGTCATTGTTTCACTTTCGAATATTGGAGAATTGGCGCCTTGGAAGTCCGCTAGAACTGCATGACTTTGATCGCGTCAAAGTTCTGTACACCGCCACCGACCCGCTTTGTCGTATAGAAAAGGACATAAGGCTTCAGAGAGAACGGATCGCGCAAGACGCGGGCGCCTTGGCGGTCCGTAATCAAGTATCCTCGCCGGAAGTCGCCAAAGGCAATGGCTGGTTCACCGTCTCCGATGTCAGGCATGTTTTCGATCTCTGTGACGGGATAGCCAAGGATTGTGGCCGTCTCGCCATTCGCCGACGGAGACCAAATGTAACGCCCATCACCGTCTTTCAGTTTTCGAACCGCGGCAGCTGTTCGACGGTTTAAAACAAACCGCCCATTAGAGCGAAACTGAGATTTGGGCGCGTGGATCAAATCGATCAACTGATCTCCGGCGGTGGATAGAGAGAAGTCACCATCGATCGCGCCAATCTTACCCCAGGAATGAGAGGTGTCGGAAACAATCGGATACTCCAAGAGACCTTTAGGTTTGCTGGCGCCATCGCCCGAGATGAAGGCCTCACTTTCTTGTTGACTGAACGCCGTTTCGACTTCTTCTGCGAGCCATTCATCAATGTCGGCATAAGAGTCTTCCAGCAATGCCTGCGTCGCGGCTGGCATCGAATAAAGCTCGCCTGCAGGAAATTCTAGGAGCGAAAAGCCGTCTGTATATGCTTCCCGCCGGGTTTGGGTTTCCGTTGCCCAATCTGCAGAAACGCCAAGCGCAACTGGCTTACGAAATGTCCCAGCCGACGTCTGACGAACGGTCGCGATTTGGCGCATGGGAGAGGCTTGCATTAGCCGCGCTTCAATCATGCGATCCAGTTCCGGCGGCGCTAGATATCCACCTTGAGAATCGCTGGCGGAGCTAAACGCTTTTGTGTCCAAACGCGCCAAGCCGCTTTCATCACCATTGCGGATGTATCTGGACCAAGCGGCGTTCTGCTCTCGTGTATCAGGCGCGGCTTCGCTCTCAGGTGGACGCGCTGACTTCAGGCTCAGATAGTCGATGCGCTTGTCGAGCTTACGAAGCTTATCGTCGATAAGCGTGTCGGCAGAGCTCTTTGATTCAATCTCTGCGAGCCTTTCATCATTTGCTTGTTTATAGGCCTCAAACGTGGCCATCATTTCGGCGGCGAGCGCTTTCGCGTCTGTGGGCACCGTTTGAGGCCTATAAACAAGCAAATGATGAAAGGCTCGCAGAGATTGAATCAAAGAGCTCTGCCGACACGCTTATCGACGATAAGCTTCGTAAGCTCGACAAGCGCATCGACTATCTGAGCCTGAAGTCAGCGCGTCCACCTGAGAGCGAAGCCGCGCCTGATACACGAGAGCAGAACGCCGCTTGGTCCAGATACATCCGCAATGGTGATGAAAGCGGCTTGGCGCGTTTGGACACAAAAGCGTTTAGCTCCGCCAGCGATTCTCAAGGTGGATATCTAGCGCCGCCGGAACTGGATCGCATGATTGAAGCGCGGCTAATGCAAGCCTCTCCCATGCGCCAAATCGCGACCGTTCGTCAGACGTCGGCTGGGACATTTCGTAAGCCAGTTGCGCTTGGCGTTTCTGCAGATTGGGCAACGGAAACCCAAACCCGGCGGGAAGCATATACAGACGGCTTTTCGCTCCTAGAATTTCCTGCAGGCGAGCTTTATTCGATGCCAGCCGCGACGCAGGCATTGCTGGAAGACTCTTATGCCGACATTGATGAATGGCTCGCAGAAGAAGTCGAAACGGCGTTCAGTCAACAAGAAAGTGAGGCCTTCATCTCGGGCGATGGCGCCAGCAAACCTAAAGGTCTCTTGGAGTATCCGATTGTTTCCGACACCTCTCATTCCTGGGGTAAGATTGGCGCGATCGATGGTGACTTCTCTCTATCCACCGCCGGAGATCAGTTGATCGATTTGATCCACGCGCCCAAATCTCAGTTTCGCTCTAATGGGCGGTTTGTTTTAAACCGTCGAACAGCTGCCGCGGTTCGAAAACTGAAAGACGGTGATGGGCGTTACATTTGGTCTCCGTCGGCGAATGGCGAGACGGCCACAATCCTTGGCTATCCCGTCACAGAGATCGAAAACATGCCTGACATCGGAGACGGTGAACCAGCCATTGCCTTTGGCGACTTCCGGCGAGGATACTTGATTACGGACCGCCAAGGCGCCCGCGTCTTGCGCGATCCGTTCTCTCTGAAGCCTTATGTCCTTTTCTATACGACAAAGCGGGTCGGTGGCGGTGTACAGAACTTTGACGCGATCAAAGTCATGCAGTTCTAGCGGACTTCCAAGGCGCCAATTCTCCAATATTCGAAAGTGAAACAATGACCCAACTGACGGTGATCGTGCCGCCGGACGAGCCGGCTGTGCTGCTCGCATCTGCGAAAGACTATTTGAGAATTGGCCATTCGGGCGAGGATGACTTGATCGTAGACTTGGTCGAAGCCGCGACCAAACGCTTAGAGCAAATTGCGGGTCTGGCCCTCGTGCGCCGGACCTTGCAATGGACTTGGCTTCAATGGCCTCAAGCCATGGCGGGGCGCGGCAGCAAGTTTCCAATCTCGACGATTAGCAACCTAACCTCTGTCATCCTTCATAGCGATGACAGTTTGGAAACCGACATTACCGCCCGGTTTCAAATAGAGTGTGGGCGTCTCAGGTTGCGGCCCTGGAGTATGTTGCCAGGTCTTGGCCGGGGCGAGCGAGTTGAAATACAATTTGAGGCAGGTTTTGGCGGGGCAGATGAGATCCCTGAAGACCTACAAGAAGCAGTCTTAAGACTGGTTGCTTCGATTTATAGCGCTCGATCTCGTCAACGGGCGTCTGCTGGATCTAATACCGGTATACCACATGAAGTGCAGGCCATCCTAAATGCCCGAAGAGAAGTTCGACTATGAGTGCGGACGGCTTTTTCGCTGCAAGTTCATCTGAGCTTTGCGCGTCCATCCTAGATCATCTACGCAGCAATGATACTTTGTTCGCTGCCTTAGGAGATCCTGTTCGTCTGTATGATGATCAAGTGCGGGAACCCTATTATCCGTATGCTGTATTAGAGCGTCATGAGACGACT
>JBCBGJ010000281.1:0-3854 GCA_038526925.1 Pseudomonadota bacterium | reverse complement strand
CTCACGCTCAATCTGCAGCGCGCGTTCGTCTTTTTCCACACCGTGGCGGTTGAACACGCGGACTTCCACAACCGTGCCGAAGTCACCGGGCTTCACGCGCAGCGATGTATCGCGCACGTCGCTGGCTTTCTCACCAAAGATGGCGCGGAGAAGCTTTTCTTCCGGCGTCATCGGGCTCTCACCCTTCGGCGTCACTTTACCGACCAGAATATCGCCCGCTTTCACCTCGGCGCCGACGGCAACAATGCCAGCTTCGTCGAGATTACGGAGCGCTTCTTCACCCACGTTTGGAATATCGCGAGTGATTTCTTCTGGGCCAAGCTTGGTGTCGCGAGACGCGATCTCAAACTCTTCCAAGTGGATCGATGTGTAGACATCATCGCGCACAATACGCTCAGAAATCAGGATCGAGTCCTCGAAGTTGTAGCCGTTCCAAGGCATGAACGCGACGAGCACGTTCCGGCCAAGGGCCAGCTCGCCAAGATCGGTCGATGGACCGTCAGCGATAATATCGCCTTTCTTGACCACATCGCCCACACGAACGATTGGACGCTGGTTGATACAGCTATTCTGGTTCGAACGGCGGAACTTAGACAGGCGGTAAATGTCCACACCGGACTTGCCTTCAAGATCATCCGTCGCACGCACAACGATACGTGTGCCGTCCACTTGCTCAATCACACCGGCGCGAGACGCCACAACTGCGGCGCGGCTATCGCGGGCCACAACGGCTTCCATTCCAGTCCCGACCAGCGGCGCATCAGTTTGCACCAATGGCACGGCCTGACGTTGCATGTTTGAGCCCATAAGAGCGCGGTTCGCATCGTCATTCTCAAGGAATGGGATCAGCGCCGCAGCGACAGACACAACCTGCTTCGGCGAAACGTCCATATACTGAACGTCTTCTTTGAGCACGAGCATCGCTTCGCCGTTTACACGAGCGTTCGCGAATTCGTTGATCAGTTCACCCTTCTCATCAACCTGCGTGTTGGCCTGAGCAATCTTGTAGAGCTGCTCTTCCATTGCAGAGAGATAGATGACCTCATCAGTCAGCTTGCCGCTTTCAACTTTCCGGTATGGGCTCTCAATGAAGCCATACTTATTGACGCGAGCATGAGTGGCGAGCGAGTTGATCAGACCGATGTTCGGGCCTTCTGGCGTTTCAATCGGGCAGATCCGGCCATAGTGGGTCGGGTGCACGTCTCGAACCTCAAAGCCAGCTCGCTCACGCGTCAGACCGCCGGGCCCAAGCGCTGAGAGGCGACGCTTGTGCGTAATCTCTGACAATGGGTTGGTTTGGTCCATGAACTGCGACAGCTGCGAAGAGCCGAAGAATTCGCGTACAGACGCCACAACCGGCTTCGCATTGATCAGGTCGTTCGGCATGACCGTGTCGATATCAACAGAGCTCATACGCTCTTTGATCGCACGTTCCATACGCACCAGACCGATGCGGTAATTGTTTTCCATCAACTCACCGACAGAACGAACACGGCGGTTGCCGAGGTTATCGATGTCGTCGACTTCGCCCTTGCCGTCTTTCAGGTCGAGGATGACCTTCGCAACGCCAACAATGTCGTCATTGCGGAGTGTACGCTCAGTATCTTCTGCTGGCTCATAGCCAGGGACCGCGACTTTCAGACGAGTGTTCATTTTCACCCGGCCAACAGCAGACAGATCATAACGCTCACCGTCGAAGAAGAGCTGATTGAACAGCGCGTCAGCGGCTTCCTGGGTTGGTGGCTCACCTGGGCGCATGACACGGTAAATGTCAGACAGCGCCTCGAAACGCGTGTCGTTCTTGTCCGCCTTCAGCGTGTTGCGCAGCCATGGGCCACGGCCACCACCGTCAACGTCGAGAACTTCGATCGCTTTGATCTTTTGCTCGCGCAGTTCAGCCAGCAACTCTTCATCGAGAAGGTCGCCAGACTCGCCGTAAATCTCACCGGTCTTGCGGTTGACGATATCGCGCGCCAGGAACTTGCCTTCGACAGCCGTGGTCGGCAGCAGAAGCTCTTCGGTCCCACCTTCTTTGATCCGCTTCAGCGCGAGGGCTGTGATCTTGCGGTCCGCAGGTGCAACGACTTTCCCAGACTTGGCATCAACCAGATCAAAAGTCGGCTTCACGCCTTTCCAGGCGTCAGGATTGAACCCTGTAATCCAGCCCGCCTTATCCAAGCGATAGATTGAGTGGGTGTAGAACATGTCGAGGATCTGGTCCGCGTCATAGCCAAGCGCCATCAACAAAGTTGTCGCTGGCAGCTTCCGCTTACGGTCGATCCGGACGTTCAGAACGTCTTTCGCGTCAAACTCAAAGTCGAGCCAAGAGCCACGGTATGGGATAATCCGCGCGGCGAAGAGCAGCTTCCCAGACGAGTGCGTTTTACCTTTGTCGTGATCGAAGAACACACCTGGCGACCGATGCATCTGGCTCACAATAACACGCTCGGTACCGTTCACAATGAACGTACCCTTATTGGTCATCAGCGGGATATCCCCGAGATAGACCTCTTGTTCTTTGACTTCTTTGACCGACTTGGCGCCGGTGTCTTCATCAATGTCGAACACGACCAGCTGCAAGCGCACTTTCAAAGGCGCTGCATATGTCAGATCGCGCTGCATACATTCTTCAGTATCGAATTTCGGCGGCTCAAACTCATACGACACGTATTCGAGCGATGCGCGCTCGTTAAAGTCGATGATTGGGAACACTGACTTGAACACGCCGCCGAGACCGTCATCGGTCCGCTCTGCTTGCGGTGTGTGCATTTGCAGGAAGTGTTCATATGAGGAGCGCTGAACCTCGATGAGGTTTGGCATATCGATGGCTTCGGGAATTTTGCCGAAGGATTTGCGGATGCGTTTCTTTTCAGTGAAAGAGAGTGCCATCTTGTCTTCCGTTCTTTGCGCCTCAGCAGGGATGCCGAAGCAGCGTGTCGCCTAGAACGCGAGGACGCGGCAAAGCCATAACAGCTTTGCCGCGCTTAATTCTGACGAAATGGCGCCTCGCGCAAACCCCATCCCGCACTGTACTCACCCCGTCAGGGGCAGAAGTCTTACTTGAGCTCGACAGTCGCGCCGGCTTCTTCGAACTTCTTCTTGATTTCTTCGGCTTCGTCTTTTGCGACGCCTTCTTTGATCGGCTTCGGAGCGCCTTCTACGAGCTCTTTAGCTTCTTTCAGACCAAGGCCGCCCACGACTTCGCGGACAACTTTAATCACGTTGATTTTCTTAGCACCGGCATCTGTAAGAATGACGTCGAACTCGTCTTTCTCAGCAGCAGCGTCACCGCCAGCGTCGCCGCCAGCTGCTGGGCCTGCAACAGCGACAGCTGCCGCAGCTTTAATGCCACGCTCTTCGAGAAAGTCGTTGAGTTCTTTTGCTTCTAGAATGGTGAGGCCCAGGAGCTCTTCACCGAGTTTTGCGATATCTGCCATTTTTCTGATTTCCTGTTACGGGTTGATGTGTTTGCTGGTCTTTGTTGTGGAATTGACCTTACGCTGCTGCCTGATCGCCGATGGCGTTGATCGCGCCAGCCAGGCCTTGGCCTGGTGCATTTAGACGCTGACCAAGTTGGCTTGCTTGCCCCAAGAGGCGCGCAACCACAGTCGCAATTTGTTCCTCACGAGATGGCATTTTAGAGAGCGCAGTAACGCCCGCCGCATCAAGAATGTCGTCTCCCATCATGCCGCCAACGATAACAAGCTTCTCATTATCTTTAGCGAACTCTGAAGCGCCCTTTGCCGCAGCAACTGGATCCTCAGCATAAGCGATGACGGTCTGGTCAAGAACCGTCTCTTCAAAAAAGCGCTGGATGGAAAAGGCGGCGACGCGGCAAGTGCCATGTTCGTTGA
>JBCBGJ010000280.1:0-3884 GCA_038526925.1 Pseudomonadota bacterium | reverse complement strand
GATTTTTGGACACTTTGGACGCGCGTGACGAGCAGACTGTTTCAGCCCTTCTCAATGCGGTAGAGCGTGATCTGCGCGCGAAAGGCATGTCCAGGATTGGCGGACCTTACAATTTTTCGGTGAATGATGAGTGCGGATTGCTTGTGGACGGCTTTGACTCACCACCAAGTGTGATGATGCCCTACGGCCGAAGCGATCTGCCCAAAATGATGGAAATGGCTGGCTATGGCAAAGCCATGGATATGTATGCCTTTCGCCATCGCATGGGTGAGACCTTCTCCCGCCCGGCTTTTGTGTCGCGCGTCAAAGACAGGTTCGAGACAGATCCAAGCATTTCTGTGCGAGCGCTCGATATGTCCCGACTGTACGAAGATATCGCGTTGATCGTGGGTATCTTTAACGACGCCTGGTCAGGCAATTGGGGGTTCCTGCCGATCAGTGATGACGAAGCGAAGTTTTTGGCCGATTCGATGAAACCGGTTCTGCAAACAGAATCGCTGTGGATTGCGTTTATAGACGGAGAGCCAGCCAGTTTCACACTGATGATTCCAAACTTGAACGAAGCGACGCTCGGTCTGGATGGTCGTTTATTGCCCTTCGGGTGGGCGACACTCCTTTACCGGATCAAAGTGCAGGGCGTAAAATCGGCGCGTATTCCGCTGGCCGGGACGCGCAAAAAGTTCCACAAAACACGCCGCGGGATGACCGCGACTGTTGGCGCCTGGGAGGCTTGCCTAAGCGCACAGCACGCAAAAGGGGTGAGGGAGGTAGAATTCTCATGGGTGCTGGAGACGAATAAAGACCTTCTTGGGCTTGCGGACATTTATGATTGCGACCGATACAAAACCTACCGAGTCTATGAAAAAGACCTCTAATTCGGGACGCGCTGAGCCGTCTAACCGTATTGGCGTTTACGTTTTGGCGGGCGCTCGGTCATCCGGAGACGCTCTCGCCGATGCGCATAATGTGCCCTCGAAGGCGCACATAAAAGTCGCCGGACAATCAATGATCCTCAGGGTTTTGAACGCGCTCAGCCAGAGTGCGAAGACCGATGACATCACGATCATTGGGATCGAAGATCATGAGGCGCTTCAAACGACAGAGACATGGCCCACAGTAGTCTTTGCACCCGGTGAGAACGGTCCAGCTGCTAGCGTGTTTCGAACATTGCGTTCGAGGCCCGATGAGGACCCCGTTCTCATAACCACGTGCGATCATGCACTGCTTTCACCCGCAATGGTCGACGATTTCTTGCAGCGTTCCACAGAGTCCAAAGCAGATTTAACCGTCGCATTGGCGCGGCGAGAAACGATTGAAGCAGAGCATCCTGATACCAAACGGACCTATCTCCGCTTCGGTGATGGCGAGTATTCAAGCTGTAACCTGTTTTGCATCGTCACACCTAAAGCTCTGCGCGTTGTAGAGTTTTGGAGAGATGCCGAAAAGGATCGTAAGCGTCCCTGGCGAATTGCTTGGCGCTTTGGTGTGGGAACGGCGCTTCGATTATTGATTGGGCGGCCCAGTCTGGATCGAGCATTCGCTATCCTGTCTCGACGTCTTGGTGTCACTATTCATCCAATCGACTTACCGTTTGCTGAAGCCGCCATCGACGTTGATACAGCGCAGGATTTAGCGATGGTGGAACAAATCCTGACTGAGCGGGCAAAATGACCGAATTGTCGTCCTCTCAGCCTGATGGATTGGTCGGCAGGATCCTCAAGAATATGGGGTTCTTGTTTGGCGGGAAGACGTCCGCGGCTTTGATCGGCCTGGCGGTGCTCGCCATCGCTGCACGCGCCCTTACAATAGAGGAGCTCGGCGCGCTGTTACTGTTGCATGCATTCATTGTGTTGATGACAGGAATAGCGAGTTTCAAATCTTGGGAAGCTCTGATTCAATTTGGAACAGAACCGCTAGAGCAGGGAGACCTCCCGCAGTTTCAGCGGCTTATGCGGTTTACAATAGGGCTCGATGTTACCGCGGCCATTTTCGCCGCAATCATAAGCGTTTCGGCCTTCTTGGTGTTCCAAAGCAGATTGGGCTTACCCAATGAGGTTTTTTGGGTCGCTTTTTCATATTGCCTACTGTCGGCGACCAACCTCAGGTCGACCCCGATGGGTGTATTGCGTGTTTATGATCGGTTCGATCTGATCAGCTTGCACGATCAGGCTGTGCCGATTGTTCGTTTGATCGGCGCAAGTCTCGGTCTGGCTTTTGGCGGTGATTTAACCTGGTTTATTCTGGTTTGGATGGCGGCCGCAGCTGCGACGAACCTAGTGATGCCGATCCTGGCCGTAAGAGAACTGAGCCGTCGAGGCGCTCTAAAAGGGCTGTTTTCAAAGCGCCCAACGCTTAAGGCGCCTCAAAAAGGCATCTGGCGCTACGTTTGGATGTCCAACATCGACGCGACGATCAATCTTGTCGATAAACAGTTGCCGACTCTATTGGCAGGCGCCGTTCTGGGACCTGCCTTTGCAGCTTTGTTTAAGATCGCGCGGGATGTTTCTGATGTGCTGGGCAAGGGTGCCCGTCTCCTAAATCAAGTTTTGTACCCTGAACTGGTCCGCTTGATGATCGCAGGATCCATCACGCGCGCGATTCGGATCATCGTTTATTCCAGCTTTTATCTACTCGCCGCCGGCATTGTGCTGTCGCTTTTGATCAGTTTGTTTGGGCCTTCACTTTTCGCCGCTGCGCTAGACCAAGGATATGAAAATGTAGCGCCGATTGCGACCATGCTGGTGATTGCGGCCGCTTTGGTGGGCGCTACAACCCCAATTTACTCTGGCCTGTACGCGCTCGGGAATCCAGGGTGGGCGGCTTTCACACGAGCCCTCGCAGTATCGATAACAATCGCGCTGTTCGTCATTCTTTCGCAGACGATGCAGGAAGAAGGTCCCGGTTGGGCCATGGTTGTCGGCTCTGCTTCAGGCCTGCTCATGGCCAGTATCGTGGCAGTTATGCGGGCTTATGCTGCGCGCGACGCGTCTGGCCAGGCAGCTTTCAAGGCTGATGTCATTGATGAAACGAGCTCAGCGTCTGCTGAACCGCCAGCCAAATCCGGTTGACCGGGCCATCCGCCATCTTCAAGCGTCCAGCTTTGAAACGGGGTCGGTGCAGAATAGCGAGGGATCACATGATAATGGACATTCGGATCAACCATCATCAGCATCAGATAGTTGATTTTATCGTAGGCGAACATCGCGGATAGAACCTGTTCTATGTCCTTGATAACGCGAGCCTGTTCGGTAAAAGCCTGCATTGGCAATTTTGAGAATTCGGTCTCGGGACCGTTTGCGACCAATACAAGCGCGCCCATCGTGCATTGTTTCGGACGCACAAGCACCGACCAATACTCATACGCCGCGATGAGCGTTTCGGGGCCATTGAATTTCAAAAATGTGGGATTGTAATCCGTCATGAACGAGCTCCAAAGCGATCTTCCAAATGTTCGACTGGTTGGTGAGCTACCTGTCAAGTTGTGGGGGCTCCCGCTTGATCAATGGCAGAGCCGTACCTGGAAGAAAATGGGCGCTGCGGGCATTGCGTCCGATGGCGACTTTTGCGTTGGGAGTGATTGGATACTATCCCCCGCTCTGGCGAAGAGCCTCTTGGCGAAACCCGGCGCGCTGCTGATCGTGAAAATGAGCAGGTTGGGATTTCGCCGCGCGGTGATCTCACGCACGAACGCATCTACCGGACGCCAGACATGGATATGAAATCCAAAGCGCCGCATGAAAATCCCTTCCGTGACACGTCCGACGACATACCCGACTAAGATAACAATCAGTGCCGGAAACAACCATGGATGGGACACGCCGGTCGCCAGCAATCCAGTGTACATCGCCCAGTACCAAAAGGGTGGATGGATCAGATCAATGCCA
>JBCBGJ010000279.1:0-3898 GCA_038526925.1 Pseudomonadota bacterium | reverse complement strand
CTGGAACGATATCCAGGCTTGGCGCGTCGCGCATATCATCGGTGTTCTGTTTGAAGGCGAGGCCAAGCACGCCAATCGTTTTGCCAGAGACATCGCCGCCCATAGCTTTGATGATCTTGCCAGCCATCGCCTTTTTGCGAGAGGCGTTGACCTCTACAACGGTGTCGACAATGCGAACCGGGGAGTCGTGATCATTGGCGGTTTTGGTCAGCGCCAATGTATCTTTCGGGAAGCATGACCCACCATAACCCGGGCCCGCATTGAGGAATTTCTTGCCAATCCGGCCATCAAGGCCGATGCCACGAGAGACTTCTTGAACGTTCGCGCCAACGGCTTCGCAAAGGTCTGCCATCTCGTTGATGAAAGTAATTTTTACCGCGAGGAACGCGTTCGCAGCATACTTGATGAGCTCTGATGTGCGTCGTTCTGTAAAGACGATTGGGGTCTGGTTTAGGAAAAGTGGGCGGTAAAGCTCTTCCATAACCTCTTTGGCGCGCTCATCTTCTGTCCCGACCACGACGCGGTCTGGAATTTTAAAGTCCTTGATCGCGGCGCCTTCGCGCAGAAATTCAGGGTTTGAGACCACGGCAAAATCGGCATCAGGGCGTTTTTTGCGGATGATCTCTTCGACTTCATCGCCGGTGCCGACCGGAACAGTGGATTTTGTAACGACGACGGTGAACCCAGTCATCAATTCGGCAATCTCTTCAGCGGCTGCATAGACATAAGACAGGTCAGCATGACCGTCCCCGCGCCGCGAGGGTGTGCCCACAGCGATGAACACTGCATCTGCGTCGGCGATGGCTTCTTTCGCCTCGGTTGTGAAGAACAGACGCTCTTCTTTGACGTTCTTTTCGACCAAATCGTCGAGGCCCGGCTCATAAATCGGCATGATGTTCTGATGCAGGCGATCAATCTTGCTTGCATCCTTATCGACACACGTCACCACGTGTCCAAAATCAGCAAAACAGGCCCCGCTTACCAGGCCAACATAGCCTGTCCCGATCATTGCAACGCGCATACTAAACCCTCACGATTCGAGCCGACTGACGCTCAGCCGGACTGGTGCAATTTTTGGCTGCCGGGGTCAAGCCTAGCCGTCAGCCTGATTAGAGTTGAAAAACCTTACGTGGCTGAAATCTTCCGGCGCGAACTTCGCCTAGAGCAACCGCCTGTTTGTCCGTTACGGCAAGGGCCAATCGGTCGTCTGAGTCTGGATCAGCTTCTGCACGCCATTGCTCGACTATATGCGGCAGGAGGACGACCTCTCGGCCAAGTTTTAGGGCGTCCGCATCGCCGCGATCGATTTCAATTTTCGGCATGTCATCGAGGATCGTCTCAAGCGGTTTCAGCGCCGCGGTGAGAGCCTCTTTGTCTTCGCTGAGAGCTTCAAGATCGGAGAGTTTGATGCTGGCGGGCTCATCCAATGCGCCAACGCGGGTCCGGCGCAGCGCGCTCACATGCCCTTCGGCATCGAGTGCGGTCGCGAGATCGCGGGCCATCGCGCGGACGTAAAAGCCTTTGCCAGAAACGACCCGTACCGTGGCATGGTCAGCGTCTGGCATATCGACCAGTTCGGTTTCATAGACCGTGACTTCCCGCGATGGGATCTCGAAAGACTCGCCCTCTCGCGCCAAATCATAGGCGCGCTCGCCTTGGATTTTGATCGCCGAGAATTTGGGCGGAATCTGCTGAATGTCGCCGACAAAATCGGGCAGCGCTGCCTCAATCTGCTCGCGCGTTGGGCGGACATCTGAGGTCGCGATAACCTCACCTTCTTTGTCCTGACTGGCCGTCGAGCTGCCCCACTCAATCGTGAAGACATACTCTTTGTCGCAATCCATTGCCCATTGTGCGGTCTTCGTAGCCTCTCCGAACGCGATCGGAAGAATACCGTCCGCGAGCGGGTCTAGCGTTCCGCCATGTCCGGCTTTTTGCGCATTGTACAAGCGCTTCAATATGCCGACGACCTGGGTAGATGTGACATCGACAGGCTTATCGACGGCGAGCCAACCATGAATTGGCTCACCCTTGCGTTTTCTTTGGCGTCCCATACGGGCCTCCACGCATTCTAGCAGCGGATTGAAGCGGTCTTAGTCTTTGAACGCGCTGAACACGTCATCTGCAGATGGCTCGTCAGCTGTAGGTGCCACTGGTTCACTCAGATCAACAGTCTGCTCAACGGCGTCAGCTGGGGCGAGACCTGGACCTTCCTCTTGTGCGGCGCGCTCGGCGTCCATTTTCTTGCGGCGGCTGGACGCTTTCGCAATCACTTCGTCCAGCTCAATCTGAGAGCATAGTCCGAGGGTCACAGGGTCAACCGGTTTGATGTTTTGGCTGTTCCAGTGAGTTTTATCCCGAACATTGGTGATTGTGGCTTTGGTTGTGCCGATCAGTTTCGAAATTTGCGGGTCGTTTACTTCTGGGTGGTTGCGGATGAACCAAGCAATCGCGTCGGGCTTATCACCGCGGCGAGCGACCGGCGTATAGCGCGCGCCTTTGCGCTTCGGCTGCGGAATGTGAGCGATCTTAGACGGCGCTGTTTTCAGGCGATAATCCGGGTCTTCTTCACCCTTTTGAATTTCTTCGCGGGTCAGTTCGCCGCCAGAGATCGGATCGACGCCGCGCATATTTTCAGCCACGTCACCATCCGCAATGCCTTTGACCTCGAGATGGTGCAGGCCGCACAGATCAGCGATCTGATCAAAGGTCAGCGTGGTATTATCGATCAACCAGACCGCGGTTGCCTTGGGCATCAAAATATCGGCCATGGGAAGCTCCTTAAAACAAGCGCCAGAAATGCAGCCGCCCGAGACTCGGGTCTCGGGCGGTCAGGTTTCAGGCGTGAAATTACCTAACGCCGTGCGTATAGCCGGATACGGAGGATTTTAAAACCCTAACTTTGCGGTCGCGCGCTAGTTCTGCTGCCGCGACAACAAGATCTTTCCGACATGGCCGCCTTTCGCCATATGCGCCTGTGCGGCCTCTGCCTGATCAAAGGCATAGGTCGTATCGATCACCGGCTTTATCTCGCCGCTAAGCACGGCAGGCCAGAAGTCTGCCAAGATCGCGTCGCGAACGCGCTGTTTGTCTTCATTCGGGCGCGCGCGCAGGGTGGTCCCGGTCAGAACGAGCCGTTTCAGCATGAGCGGCATCAAGTTCACATTGACCTGTGACCCCTGCATATAGGCGATGTTGACGATCCGCCCGCCGACTTTGGCGGCCGAGATATTTTTCTGAACATAGTCGCCGCCGACCATGTCGAGAATGATGTCAGCGCCGCCAGCGTCACGGACAATCTGCTCAAAATCGTCTTCGCGGTAATTGATCGCGATATCCGCGCCGAGCGCTTTGGCGCGGTCGCACTTTTCTGCACTTCCGGCTGTGATCATGATCTTCGACGCGCCGGCGGTTTTTAGCATTTGGATCGCCATGGTCCCGATTCCGCTGGTGCCGCCATGGATGAGGACGGCTTCTCCGGACTTGAACTGACAGCGGTCAAAAATATTGGCCCAGACCGTCATCATGACTTCCGGGAGCGCGCCTGCTTCATCGAAGCTCATCCCGTCCGGGATTTTGAACAAAGATCCCTGATCGATAACCGCACACTCGGCATATCCGCCGCCCGCCATGAGACCGCAAACGCGGTCGCCGATCGACCAGCCCGTCACATCAGATCCAATCGCGACAATCGTGCCGGCGCATTCCAGGCCCATAATCTGGGACGCCCCGGGCGGCGGCGGGTAGAGACCTTTGCGCTGAACCAGATCCGCGCGGTTCAACCCAGCGGTCATCACGTCGACGAGGACGTCATTTGGGCCGCAGCTCGGCTTTTCAACATCGCCAAGTTTCAGCGGCTGATCGTCTTCAACTACCACAGCCCACATCGTCTCGCCCA
>JBCBGJ010000278.1:0-3900 GCA_038526925.1 Pseudomonadota bacterium | reverse complement strand
ACGATGCGGTCATCGCGCTCTCTGATTGGTCGAACAATGACCGCACCACTCAAAAGCTCAGCATCGACATCAAAGTTCCTGCCAATAATCCCGGAGCGGGCCGTTTCAGAAGTATGAAACTCGACCTGCGGGGACGGGAGTATAAGTCTCAGACCGAAAATTACTCGCCGTATGCCCTCTATGGAGACCGTCGCGGTCGCTATCATGGACGAAACTGGCGCGAAGGCGACTTTCGGTTGCGCGTCCGTCTTTATGACCAGCAGCGCGGACGGGGCAAAAAGCTCTATGACGAAGAGATCCGGTTTGAGCTCGTTCGCGGCAATGGCGATGCACCTCGTGAAGTTGAGTATACGCTGACCTCAACTTGCGTGTGGGAGCGAGATGGCGTCGAAAAATTCTCAGACGCGAAACCAGAAGCCGGCGCATACCTCGCGCATCAGGAAGCTTGGTTTGAAGAGAATTCAAATCACAAGAATGGCGGCGTTTGGCAAACCGGACATCCGAACCGCAGCGGCTCATGGTACGATGGTGATGAGTGCCGAGCCAGTCAGCCGGTCGCACTGACCAATAAGCGTACAGACCTGATCAACCATATTAAGAGTCTGAACGCGGGCGGTGGTACGGCTGGCCATCTCGGCATTGCTTGGTCTTGGTATTTGGTCTCAGAATATTGGGGGGATGTATTCACCGGCGCATCGGCTCCGCTCGCTTATACTGAGCCGGACAGCACGAAGGTGGTTATTTTGATGACCGATGGTGCTTTTAACGCGGAGATTTTCCCGGAGCAGGGGAACTCGAATACGCAAGCTCGCAATCTTTGCGACAACATGAAAGCCAGCGGCGTCAAAGTGTATGCCGTGGCACTTAGTGCTCCAAAATCAGGACAGGATGTTTTGAATTACTGCGCCTCAGGACCCGACTTCTATTTCGAGCCGGATTCTGCTGCGGAGCTGACCGATGCGTATCGAAAAATCGCGACATCGATCTCCGACCTGCGGATCTCAGGGTAAACAAAATCCTAATTCGCACCGATCAATTCAACCGGGCCCAGAAACCATAATTACGATTGAGTTTCACAACCCGGCTGAACTTTGAGGTCAAATTATCTTCAATTAAAACAATAAGTTGTAGTCTATATAAAATCAGGAAAGGTGGGACAAAATGAATTTCCAAAATAAAAAACCCTTAACGACTGGCTTCCTCGAAAGCGTCAACCTTATGTACGATCGTGCGGTGGATCTGCTCGACTTGCCGGGTGACGTCGCCCAAACAATCAAAGCCTGTAATTCAACCTATGAAGTGCAGTTCTCTGTGCGTCTGCGCGGCAAGTTGCACAGCTTCAAAGGCTATCGCTCGGTCCACTCCGAGCACATGGAGCCAGCCAAAGGCGGGATCCGTTACTCAATCGAAGTGAACAAGGATGAAGTTGAGGCCTTGGCCGCTTTGATGACTTATAAGTGCGCTCTGGTAGAGGCCCCATTTGGCGGCTCTAAAGGTGGTCTGATAATAGATCCATCCGAGTGGGAAGCCCACGAAATGGAAAAAATCACGCGCCGTTTTGCATATGAACTGATCAAGCGCGACCTCATCAATCCATCGCAAAACGTTCCTGCGCCGGATATGGGCACGGGTGAGCGTGAAATGGCTTGGATGGCGGACGAATATCGCCGCATGAACCCAACCGATATGAATGCCCGGGCGTGTGTGACTGGTAAGCCGCTTAATGCTGGCGGTATTGCTGGCCGGACCGAAGCGACGGGCCGCGGCGTACAATATGCGCTGCAAGAATTCTTCCGCCACGCGGATGACGTTAAAGCGTCTGGCCTCGACGGATCGCTCGATGGCAAGCGGGTTGTTGTTCAAGGCTTGGGCAATGTTGGTTATCACGCCGCGAAATTCCTGAGTGAAGAAGACGGGTCTAAAATCGTCGGCGTTGTTGAGCGCGACGGGGCAGTCTTCAATCCAAAAGGGATCGATGTTGAGGCTCTGAAAGCGCACCTCGTGGCGCGTCAGCCGCTCTCTGCCTTCCCAGGTGTTGAGTTTGTTGAAGATGGCTCGCTCGGTCTGGAATATGATTGCGATATTCTGATCCCTGCCGCGTGTGAAAGCGTGATCACCTACTCAAACGCCCACAAAATCAAAGCGCGTCTGATCATCGAAGCGGCCAATGGCCCAGTCACCGCAGACGCCAATGATATCTTGGTCGAGCGTGGTCACACAATCATTCCGGATCTCTTTGCGAACGCCGGCGGTGTGACCGTGTCTTACTTCGAGTGGGCGAAAAATATCTCACACATCCGCTTCGGTCGCATGCAGCGTCGCCAAGAAGAAGCGCGCAGCCGCGCCTTCCTCGATCAGCTTGAAGCCGTCCTGCCGAATGGTGTGGACCCAGCTTTGAAGAAGAAGCTCGAGTGCGGTGCAGGCGAGATTGATCTCGTGCGCTCAGGTCTCGATGACACAATGCGCGCAGCTTATGTCGCGATGCGTGAAGTCCGTGAGGCGCATCCGAATTGCCCAGACCTCCGTACGGCTGCCTATATGGTCGCTGTCCGCCGGATCGTTGGCGTGATGGATCACTTCACGATGTAAGAAACGTGGACAGGGACAGGCCTGCCAAACCTGGGCAGGCCTGCTCCACGCAAAAGAAAGCGCCGCTCGATGATCGAGCGGCGCTTTTGTGTATTGGGAGGAAAGTGCAGCGCCCCCCTTTGGTTTGGACCGAGGCGCTTTATTGAACTTAGACTTTTAGTTTGGAAGCTTAGTTGAAGCGCCAGCTGACATGGCATGTCCATGCGGTGAGACATTCTCGGCGGCAATCTCAACACGGTCACGGCCATTGCGCTTCGCATTGTAGAGCGCAGCGTCCGCCCGTTCGAGGGACTCGTTGATGCTTGCCTCATTGAACAATGGCTCAGCCACTCCGATCGATACTGACACATTGAAAGGGCCTGTCTCGCTCGGGAATTTGACTTGCTTGATCGCTTGGCGAATGCGGTCGGCGACCTTCGCGGCGGACATGGCATCTGAATCGACGAGGACAATCGCAAACTCTTCTCCGCCCAATCGGCCAATCAAATCCTCTTGGCGCAGAACGTTTGAGGCGATCGCAACCATTTTCGATAGGACTTTGTCCCCTGTTGCGTGACCGTGAACGTCGTTGACCTGTTTGAAGTGGTCAATGTCGAGCATCAAAGTCGACAGGCGGCCATTGTCACGCTTGAACCGCGCCAGCTCGCGCTCAGAGAAGCGCATGAAGGCACGACGATTCAGAGCTTTTGTAAGCGGATCAATCGTCGCAAGTTCGAACAGATCGCATTTTTCATGCTCCAGCTCGATCAAATCGCGGATCGCGTAGCGCGCTGCGCTTTTAACGCAAATATCATTGCTGATCAGGCGTGCGAAGCTTGCCAGGATATTCAGTTCAGTGTCCGACAATTGGCGTTTTTTCCGGTCGCCAATGCACAGAGTGCCGAAGCGCTTTCCATTGGGGTCGGTCAGAGGAACACCCGCGAGAGACTGAAACCTTGGCATTTGCAAGCCATCTGTGTGACTGAGGAAAAACTCCTCTTGGCTGATATCAGCGACTTCAAATCGCGTCTGTGCCAAATGCATCCGTGCAAAATAGGTTTGCAGGTCTTCTTCCGGATAGGCGCCAAGTCCGTGTGCGCAATGATACCAGGTGCGGTAGCGATTGGTCAGAGCGACCATAACGAACGGTGTATCCAGAGCGAGCGCAACAGAGTCTGCGAATGATTTCGCACTGACGGCATGATCATCATAGAGGATCTGATACCGTTGCATAATTTCCGACTTCTGTTCTTCGAACTTTGGCGGTGGGTACGAAATCATTCGCAGACTCTGTTGCGCTCGCTCTGGATACACCGTTCGTTATGGTCGCTC
>JBCBGJ010000277.1:0-3935 GCA_038526925.1 Pseudomonadota bacterium | reverse complement strand
GTCGTCGCCGTGATCGTGCTCGCCATCATGCTTCCAATTTTACAGCTCAACACGATGGCCATCGGCGCCAAGGGAATAAAGATCATAAGGACGGCCCGATTTGTCCCCTGGGCGCTCATAGACATATTCGCGTCCCCATGGGTCCAAGGGTATCGACCCTTTTTGAAGGTAGCCGCCGGTGCGATAAGAGGCCCCGTCAGGAAGATCATCTGGTCGCTCGACAAGCGCCTGCAGGCCTTGGCGCTCTGTCGGATAATCATAAGCATCTAACGCATACTGCTCGAGCGCTTGGGACAAAGCACTGATGTTTACGCTCGCCGTTTTAACTTGCGCGTCGCTTCGCGCCCCAAGCACATTGAACAAGACCACGCTCGACAGCAAACCAATGATGAAGACCACGACCATAATCTCCGTCAGGGTAAAGCCACGCTGGCGCGCTCGTTTTTGGTTCTCGATCTTGGTCATAACGTTCTCCTCAGGCACCAATGGCCATCGTGTTGAGCTGTAAAATTGGAAGCATGATGGCGAGCACGATCACGGCGACGACACCTGCTAGTAGGACGATCAAAAGCGGCTCCAGCAGGCCCAGAGCGACGGTCGCGCTACTGTCTAGCTCGTCTTCCATATAATCCGCCGCGCGCCCCATCATGGCCGGGAGGTCTCCGCCGCGTTCGCCGCTCGCCACCATATGTACCAGCATTGGTGGAAACACTTCAGTGGCGCGCATAGCCCGGTTCAACGGTTGACCTTCTTCGACTTGCCGCCGGACTTTTGTCGCCGCCTGGCGAAACACTTCATTGCCGACCGATCCACGCGCAGCGACCAAAGCATCAGGAACCGTAGCACCGCTACCAGAGAGCGTTGCAAACGTTCTCGCAAACTGGGCCGCGTTCGCGTTTTTGATCACTTTGCCGAGCAGCGGCAGTCGCAGCACGAATTTGTCCCAGCCAATTTTAACTGCAGGCGTCCGGAACACGCCGCGCATCAACCATATGCCCAAGCCGATCGCCGGAACAACAATTAGCCCCCAGCTACGCATAAAGTCCGAAACACCAATGACGGCATTGGTCAGAGCCGGCAAATCCTGTCCCACCGTTTGGAATTGTTCGACCACTGCCGGAACAACGAAAATCAGCAGCAACACCACAACAACCAAAGCGACCACGGCCAGCACGGCAGGATAGATTAAGGCTGAAAGCAACTTACTTCGCAGCTTACGCGACTTTTCCAAGTGCGTCGCCAATCGCTCCATCACGTCGCCCAATCGACCAGACGTCTGACCTGCGGCCACGACGGCGCGATAGTACGGAGGAAAGGCTTTTGAAGACTGACTCAACGACTCTGAGAAGGAATAGCCTTCTTGAACATTGCCGCGAACTTTCATCAGAACGCGGCGCGCGCCGGGCTTTTCTGCCTCTGATGCGATGGCGCCGAGTGCCTCTTCAACGGTAGCCCCAGATTTAATCAGCATTGCCAATTGGCGTGTTGCAAGAACGAGGTCCTTTCCAGACATCGATCCCTTCTGGCGAGCCGCGCTTGCCGACCTCTGCCGTGTTTCTTTGACTTCAAGTGGAGAGAGCTGCTTGAGCCGTAATTCCTTGCGCGCAGACCGCGCAGAATCCGCGGTAATAACCCCGGTGGCGCGCTTTCCATCGGCACCGATTGCGACATAATCGAAGACCGCCATTGTTTAGCGCTCCTCTTCTCGGCGGCAGACGCGAAGGACCTCCTCAACGCTGGTCTGCCCAGCGGCCACATATCGCGCCGCGTTGCGAAACAACGTATCATGCTGCGCGAACGCCAAATCTTGAATATCGTCCTCAGACCCATCGGCTCGGATCAAGTCTCGCAGCCCGCCATCGACCGTAATCAGCTCATACACGCCGAGGCGACCATTGTAGCCGCTATTGCCGCAAGCCATGCAGCCTTTAGGGCGCCAAAGCTGCGGCGCATCGCCAGGCTGCAATCCGAACATTGCCAGCTCTTCCGGCGTGGATGGATGAGGCTCTTTGCAATGATCGCAGAGCTTTCGGACCAAGCGCTGCGCTATAACGGCTTTTAGGGTCGCAGCCAGAACATATGGCTCAATCCCCATATCGCGCAAACGCTGAATTGCCCCCGAAGCACTATTTGTATGAACTGTCGACAGCACAGGTCGGCCAGTCGACGCAAACTCAAACGCGACTTTCGCCGTTTCGAGATCGCGGATCTCACCAACCATAACAACATCGGGATCGTGACGGAGAATCGCGCGCAAGGTCGCCGCAAAAGTCAGCCCCACTTTGTGGTGCATTTGCGTCTGGCTGATGCCATCGAGGCCGTACTCAATCGGGTCTTCGAGCGTCATGACATTGCGCTCGCCATTGTTCAGCACAGACAGCGCAGAATAGAGCGTCGTTGTTTTACCCGAGCCCGTTGGCCCGGTGACGAGTGTAATTCCGTTTGGTTGTGCCAGGATATCCCGGAAGCGCGTGAGCGTTCTTTCATCCATTCCTAGCTCATCGAGCCCAAGCAGTGCATTTCTCGTATCGAGCAGACGCATCGTCACCCGTTCGCCATAACGGCTCGGCAGGGTCGATACACGAACATCGATACTGCGACCGCCAATCGACAGTGAAATCCGACCATCCTGCGGCACCCGTTTTTCGGCGATATCCAGCCGCGCCATAACCTTGATCCGACTGGTGAGCGGCGCCGCCAAACGCCGCGATGGACTCAAGACTTCCTGCAGAACGCCATCTATCCGATAGCGAACCGACAGATTGTCCTCATGCGGTTCGATATGGACGTCGGATGCTTTCCGATTGACCGCCTCATAGATCAGTCCATTGATCAGGCGAATGACCGGCGCGTCATCCTCGCCATCAAGCAAATCAGCAGTCTCTGGGATACCATCAACAAGGCTCGCGAGCCCGCCTTGACGATCCAGTTCTGCTTCAGCCTCGTCGCCAGATACGCCTTCTCTCGCATAATGTTCCGTCAAAGCCCGCTCGAACTCTTGCGGCCCCATCGATTGCAGCGTGAGCGGACGACGCAAAACACGTCGTGCCTCAATCAGAGAAAACGGATCCGCGCCGTGGCGAACTGCGAGACGCACCTGATCCTCGTGGCCTTCGAGCACGACCAGCCCTTTGTCGCGGGCAAATGCATAAGAAAGATCGGTCGTTGAGATGCTCATATCTGACTTCATCAAACGTTTGGCCTTGTAACACGGCACTTATTCGGTTGGCGGTGTCGCTCCCAGGACTTCTGAAAAGAACGCATCGAGCTCTGAGACCGCGTCATCTTCGCTGCCATCGTTCAGAAGTTCTTCAGCGCGAATATAGCGATAGCTGCGACGCGTGACGGCACGCGACTCATCAGCGGTGCGAACAATGGTCGGGCGAATGAAGACCATCAAATTGGAGCGCGACAGACTGTCTTTTTCTGATTTGAACAGGTTCCCTACAACCGGAATGTCACCAGCTATTGGGACTTTCCGGTTCACAACGTCTTGGCGCTGCTCAATCAAACCGCCCAGCACAATAATCTCACCATCGTCAGCCAGCACGGTGGTCGTGATTTGGCGGAGGTTGGTGACGAAATCATCTGTGCCGGCACTTAGTGTTGGCGAGATGCTGGAAACTTCCTGAAAGATATCGAGATGAATGGTATCGTCCGCTGTGATCCGCGGCGTGACATTCAGTTTGATTCCAACATCCTGACGCGTCACCGTTCGGAATGGATTACTATTGTCTGAGCCAAGCGTTTCACCCGTTGCGACAGGAATCTGCTGCCCGACGAGAAGCTCTGACGTCCCATTATCGAGCGTCATATTGAACGGCTTAGACAGCACGGTCGACTGCTCATCCTGCTCAAGAGCTGTTACGATCGCTCCAAACAAAGTGTCTCCACTTTGCCCGCCGCCGCCAAATCCAATGCCTTGTTGTCCGATC
>JBCBGJ010000276.1:0-3938 GCA_038526925.1 Pseudomonadota bacterium | reverse complement strand
AAGCGCATTCGCGGACTTGGCCTGCGCATAGGCATCCCATTTTTCATACTCGCTCTTCTCGTAGTGAGGGTCATCCCAGTTCACATCGCCGCGAATGTGCGCTGTCGAAGACAAAGCAACCAAACGCGATGTTCCGGCCTTCTTCAGTGCGGGCAGCAGGCCTTGTGCAAGGGCCATATGGCCGAGATGATTGACACCAAACTGGCTCTCCCAGCCCGGGCCGACCCGTGCGAGAGGACACGCCATGATGCCGGCATTGTTGATCAGAATATCGAGCTGGCGACCGCTTCCGACATAATCGTCCGCAAACTTTCGAACCGAACCGAGATCCGCGAGATCCATACTCGCAACTTCGATCTGCCCCTCGACGTCTGCGAGCGCATCTTTGGCCGCGTCTGGACGACGCGCTGGAACGGTCACGTGGGCCCCAACACCTGCCAAAGCCCGCACCTCTTCAATGCCAATGCCGCTATATCCACCGGTGACGATGATGTTTTTGCCGCTTAGATCCATACCTTTCACAACATCTGCCGCCGGTGTTTTTGCGCCAAAGCCTGAGCCGATAGGCTTTTGATTTTCTGCTGACATGGAATCCTCCGCTTTTGTTCACGGTGGCAGCGCAAACACTGTCTGGCAAGACTCGACAGAAAAGCGCCGCATTCCTAGTTATCTTGTTACATATGACACAAATCACGGAGTGTTTCATGTTGGTTAGATTACTCGCCTCACTTGTCGCGATGGCCATGCTCAGCGGGGCGGCATCAGCGCAGTTTGGCAAACCGAAACCAACGCCGAAAAATGCGGATGAGTATTTCGCAGAACGCGCCATGCGCGATGCGGCGCGCATGACGTTTGGCGCAGAAGGCCGAGACATCATCCGCCCGTCAGACGGTGTCGATCTTGCGCGCGCCGAGCGCCGGATGGAAGAAGCGCTCGTCATCTTCGACAAGCTGTGTACCGACCGATCTTTGCCGCAGGATCAATGGGCTCGAAACTGTTTCTCTCTTGGTGAGATGTATCGCCGCGGGAACGGCACTATTCAAGACTATGCAAAGGCGAAAACACATTACGATGCGGCGTGTCTTGAAGGGCGTCATGCCGGCGCCTGCATGCAACAAGCCTATACGTCTCAAAAGGACGAGGATGGCAGTATCGATCTGGAACACGCACGCATGTTGTACGAGCAAGCCTGCAGCTTGAACGATCCTGGCGGCTGCGCCGGTCTTGGTAATATGATGTATATGGGCCTGGGCGGCCGCCGTGATCGACCAACCGCCACGCGTCTGTTGCAGGAGTCTTGCGCGAGCGAGTATGCATGGGCTTGCACGCGCCTCATCGAATATGGTCTGCCGACACGGCTCGATCGCTTCTAAATCAGAGACAAAAATAAGCCTGTTTGACGAGCGCTGCGGACACGTTCGCCCGGTGCGATACGCTCGATCAGCCGCCTTTCCGATTTAACACGGTTACGCCATAAAACGGACCCAGAAAACTCGCCTATGGCGCGAATATTGCTTCTCATCGAACAGAACGTCGAAGGGAAGCGAAATGAAACGCCTGATTGCTACAAAACTGTTCCGCCGCGAGACCAAGTCTGACGCAAGAGAGCGCACCATTCTAGAGTATGGTGATCCCGTTACAGTCGAACGCTCAAAGGAATTGCTGGCACGGCGCCGCCTTCGCGGCCTGTCAGACGCGCACCCAGCCGGGCTTTAGTCGCCGTCCCAGCCGAACACGTCTTCCAACCCAACACCGAACACGCGAGCGATCCGGAACGCGCTCTCTAAGCTCGGCGAGTATTTCCCCTGCTCGATTGCAATAACCGTTTGGCGCGTGACACCAATTTCTTTGGCCAAGGCCGACTGGCTCATCTGATCGTTCGCTTCGCGCAACTCTTTGACGCGATTGGTAATCGGTGGACGCTTCGCCATCAAGCGTGCCCCGTGCGAAGGTAGAGCAATCCGGAAACGATTTTCACGACTTCACCGAAACAGATGATTGCGAGCAATGCGTTCGCCGTGTCCATCGCGCTCATCGGCTCGAAGACGGCCCACATGATGTAAACCAGTCCGCAAGAGAGCGCATAATAGCCGTTCCGTTCGGCCTTCTGCACGATGATTTGCTCGCGCTCGTCGGGCTCGAACTCCTCATCCCCCGTGCGGCTCGCGGTCATGATTGCAATCACGATCGACGCGATCACGAACAGGACGACAATAATCGCAATCCGAATGAAGAATTCTGCGCGCGTGGCGGGCGGCGTGCCCCAAAGATCGAACACCGTCCCAAAGTGCCAGCCGAAGGGCAGAAGCAGAAGGCCTGACATCCATACTGTAAAACTCATACTTGGTGACAAAGGTCATCTCCATGTTAAAAATCTTGTACACCACATGTAGTCAAATATTTTTGACATGTCAAATATTTTTAACTCGAAACCGTCAAATCCCCTGAATCCGCCTTTGACAGGAGCGCTCGGAGTGGTACCTCCCGGCCCTCAACCAAGGAGCCCAATTCATGAGTGATCTCCAAACGCTCGCAGAAACCGCAAAAGCCTGGCCGTTCGAACAAGCGCGCGCCCTGCTCAAACGCCTGCGCAATATGGAGAAACAGGGCAAACCGAAGGAAGGCCCCGTGGTCTTTGAGACCGGCTATGGCCCATCTGGCCTGCCGCATATCGGGACGTTTGGCGAAGTCGTGCGCACAACGATGGTGAAAACCGCGTTTGAAGCGCTGACCGGCGGTGACTTTGAAACCAAGCTTATCTGTATCTCAGACGATATGGACGGGATGCGGAAAGTGCCACCGACGGTGCCGAACCCCGAAAGCCTTGAAGCCTTTATGCAAAAGCCGCTGACCGATGTGCCGGATCCATTCGGGACACATGACAGCTATGGCGCGCATATGGGCGCCCGGCTCTGTTCTTTCCTGGACAGTTTCGGTTTTGATTATGAATTCTTGTCAGCAACCGATTGCTACAAAGACGGCACGTTTGATCCAATGCTGCTGCGCGCCCTCGAAAAGTTCGATGAGATCATGGGCGTCATGCTGCCAACACTGGGCGCAGAACGTCAGGCGACCTATTCGCCTTTCCTGCCGATCTCACCCACCACCGGCCGTGTACTCTATGTCCCGATGAAAGCCATTGATGCGAAAGCCGGAACGATCACGTTCGAGGATGAAGACGGCACGGATGTCACGCTCCCTGTCACAGGCGGCAATACGAAACTCCAATGGAAGCCTGATTTCGGCATGCGCTGGGCCGCGCTCGGCGTCGACTTTGAGATGTTCGGCAAAGACCACCAGGACAATGCCCCGATCTATTCCAAGATCACGCGCATCCTCGGCTGCCAACCGCCGCAACAATATGTCTATGAGCTTTTTCTGGACGAGCACGGCACCAAAATCTCTAAGACCAAAGGCAACGGCATCGCGGTCGAGGAATGGCTCAAATATGCGCCGCAAGAAAGTCTGTCGCTCTATCAGTTCCAGAAGCCACGCGTGGCGAAGAAGCTCTATTTCGACGTCATACCGAAAGCCGTGGATGAGTATCTCACCTTCCTAGAGAAGTTCCCGAACGAGGAACCGAAAGCGCAAATTGGCAATCCGGTCTGGCACATTCATGGCGGCAACCCGCCGGCTGAGACCTCGCCGGTCAGCTTTGCTTTGCTGCTCAATCTGGTCAGCGCCGCGAACCCGGAAACCCGCGAACAGCTTTGGGGCTTCATCTCACGCTACGCGCCGGAAGCTTCGCCCGAGAGCCACCCACTTCTCGATAAGCTCGCCGGCTATGCGATGGAATATTATCGTGACTTCGTGGAGCAAACCAAATCCTACCGCGCGCCGGATGATCAAGAACGCGCCGCGATGGAAGACTTGGCCAAACGCCTGCGCGCTTGGACCGATCCGGTCGATCAAGGCGAGCTACAAACGCTGACCTTCAC
>JBCBGJ010000275.1:0-3917 GCA_038526925.1 Pseudomonadota bacterium | reverse complement strand
CCGATAAGATCACACACCGGTTTAGCACTGCAGTCGCAATGATCCCCGCGATCAGATGATCGTGGACCGCAATATCAAGCGGGCCAAGTGCATCAATAACCTCACGAGTCATATCGATATCTGCCCGAGACGGTTTTGGGTCCCCTGATGGGTGATTGTGGACCATGATGATCGCGCTGGATGATAATTCGATAGCGCGGCGGGCGATCTCTCTGGGGTAGACTGGCGCCTGATCTACGGTGCCTTGTCCCATAAGCTCGTCAGCAATGATCTGGTTTTTACGGTCTAAGAATAGAACGCGAAATTGCTCTCGCGCCTCATGTTGCAACTGGCTTCTGACGTAAGCGAGCAGTGCAGCCCAGCTTGAAATCACTGGTCGGCTCGAAATTTTTTCGCGCGCCGCGCGGCCCGCAATCTCTTGGGTCGCTTTGATATAAGCGGCGACAATTTCGCCGACGCCTTCTACCAAAATGAGTTTATTCGGCTCCGCCGCCAGAATTGCGGAAAGAGATCCAAACTTTCGCATGAGCGCCTTTGCGATCGGTTTCACGTCGCGCCGGGGAATGAAAGCAAATAAAAGCGTTTCGAGCAGTTCATAATCTTCCAGCGATTGAGCGCCGCGACTAATTAATTTTCCGCGCAAGCGATCACGATGTCCCCGCCAATATGGATTGGCCGAGGGTTGGTTCAACGATCCACCGTATGGGGGGCATGAAACCCTTTCGGTGAGGCCGTGAAGATCTCGCACCCATCTGCTGTAACGCCAACAGAGTGCTCAAACTGAGCGGATAGCTTTCGATCTCGTGTCACCGCGGTCCAGCCATCGCTTAGGATCGCAGCATCCTTGCGCCCGACATTCAGCATTGGTTCGATGGTGAAGAACATGCCTTCTTTGAGTTCAGGACCTGTGCCAGCGCGGGCGCTGTGAACCACGTTAGGCTCGTCATGAAACAGCTGCCCAAGGCCGTGGCCGCAAAAGTCTTCCACCACGGAGAAGCGGTTTTTACGGGCGATTTCTGAAATCGCCGCACCGATATCCCCAAAGCGATTGCCCGGTTTTACAGCCGCTATGCCTGCCATGAGGGATTCATAGGTTACATCCATCAAGCGAGAGGCAATTCGTTTTGGCTCGCCTGCTGCGTACATTCGGGAATGATCGCCGTGCCAACCATCAATGATCACGGTAACATCAATGTTTGCGATATCGCCGTCTTTGAAGGCGCGATCACTTGGAATTCCATGACAAATCACGTGGTTTAGAGAGATGCAGGAGGCATGACGATACCCGCGATAGCCAATGGTCGCCGACTGCGCGCCATGATCGTACACGAATTCCCGAATGAGATCGTCGATATGGCCGGTTGTAACGCCGGGCTTTACTTCGCCAACCAGCATATCGAGGCACTGTGCGACGAGACGGCCAGCTTTGCGCATGCCCTCGAAGCCTTCAGCATTGTGGATGCGGATTTCGCCGGTGCGCATAGGGACCATAATATCAGCTTCGGTCATCCGGGTTCTGCTTTCTGAATTCTGTATTCGATAGGTTCTCTATATGACAGCGATTGGCGAAAACTTCCAGACTTAATCAGTGTTACTCGCTCTGCGGAAAACTGCAGTCTGTTTAACACGTTCGGCTTGTATCTCGTTGCGCCCAAATGCGGTGTCCGTATCCGAGAGAGCATGTATCGTCTTGTTTATGTTAGCACCGCAGAGAAAGAGATCGGCCAATCAGACATTGCCGATATCTTAGACGTTTCTGCGTCCAACAATCATGAGCGCCGCATTACGGGGTTCCTGGCTCATAATGGACGACATTTCATGCAAGCGCTTGAGGGTGAGCGAGACGAGGTCGAAGACATATACGATCGCATCCTCGCCGATGGCCGGCATTTCGGTGTGGTTCAGATTTTGGGCGAGAGTATTACCGAGCGCGCCTTTCCGGAGTGGGCGATGAATTACTTCCGCGTCGATGACCCAAGGGGACATACAATGGTGATCCGCCATGATGATCCAGTAGACGGGTTGCTGCCGAAAGATATGCCGCGGGAACTCCTGCATTTATTCACCCGCTTCCTGCATATTGAGCCAACCCGCGCGTAAACGCATTAGAAACCGCTTTCTGACAGTATTCTCCTAAGTGTTTGCGAGGGTCCTATGGGTCAGGAAACAAAAGCTATGATGGCGAGCGTTGAGAAGCTGGGCGAGGTCTCAGAGGCTGAAGCGCTCCGAATCGTCAACGAAACCTATAAAGACGGCATCGTCAGCCGCGGCGAGGCGGAAGCCTTGTTCCGCATGAACGATGTCTTGAAAAACGCTGATGTCCAATGGGCAAGCCGCTTTCAAGAAGCGCTCAAAGACTATCTCCTGACCCGCGAAGCGCCTGAGGGCTGGGTCACTGATGAAGAAGCTGAATGGCTGCTGGCGCAAATAAAGGTTGATGGTGACAAGCCAGGCTTGGACGAGATCGATCTACTTTTAACCGTCCTGCGCCACGCGAGCGGTGCCCCCGAGAAATTGGCCATTTTTACGCTCGAGGCGATCAGCGATCGGATCATCGCGGATGGTTTAGCGAATTTGAACATGGTGGAGCGTATGCGCCACGCGCTCTTTGCAGGCGCCGGGCAGGGCGGACTTTGGGTCACGCAGCAAGAGGCGGCGATACTGTTCAAAACCAATGATGCGATCTGTGACGCGCGCAACGCATCGACTTGGAACGATCTGTTCGCACGCGCCGTTGGCAACCATCTCATGGCAAGAGCACATCCGGAGCCGCAATCAGTTCATGATGCGCTGGCGAGAGAAGCTTGGCTAAAAGACACAAGCTTTCAGCCAGGGCGCATTTTTGCGGGGATCGGCGCTTCGATTGCATCTGGCAGCTGGTTTTCGCATCTTACCAATAGTGACAAGAAGGCCGCGAAAGCGCGCCAAGCCGCCGCCGACGCAGCTATGCGCGAAGCTGAACAGGTTGATGAAGCGGAGACCTCTTGGTTACAGGAACGCCTTGGGTGGGATGACAAAATCTCACCGGCGGAACGGGCCTTGATTGAGTTCCTCAAGAAAGAAGCGCCAGGCTTCACTGCAGGATTGGTGGAAGCCACTTAGGGCGCTTGCCAACAGGCTTTGACCAAGCGGCAGGCTCGACAAGCATTGTTGAGGCCTCTAAGTCCGGCATCATATATTGATGTTAGACTCTCGGGGCTTGTAAATGTTCAAAAAAATCCTGATCGCCAATCGCGGTGAGATCGCAGTTCGAGTGATCAAAACATGCCGGCGCCTCGGGGTTAAAACCGTTGTTGTTTATTCTGATGCCGATGCTGGTTCGATGGCTGTCGAGATGGCGGATGAAGCGGTTCACATTGGGCCATCTCCCGCAGCTGAATCTTATCTGGTGATGGATAAGATCGTCGACGCTGTGAAGCAAACCGGCGCAGAGGCGGTCCATCCAGGCTTCGGATTTCTTTCAGAAAACCCGGAATTCGCAAAGCGGCTCAAAAAAGAGAAGATCGTCTTCATTGGTCCGAACCCCCACGCGATCGAGGCGATGGGCGACAAGATTAGTTCCAAAAAGCTCGCTGCAGAAGCAGGGGTCTCCACGGTTCCCGGCCATATGGGCTTGATCAACGATACCGAAGAAGCGGTGAAAATCAGCCGCGAAATTGGTTATCCAGTGATGATCAAAGCGTCAGCGGGTGGTGGCGGCAAAGGCATCCGGATCGCATATGACGATAAAGACGCAGAAGAGGGCTATCCGGCCGTGAAAGCCGAAGCGACAGCCTCCTTCGGCGACGACCGGATCTTCATCGAAAAGTTCATTCGCGAGCGCGACGGCCTGCTCTCCCATCTTCTTGCGTGTTGCTTCATCGAGCAGCGGAGATGGCGCTTCTTCCAGGACTTTTTGATTACGGCGCTGGAGATCG
>JBCBGJ010000274.1:0-3974 GCA_038526925.1 Pseudomonadota bacterium | reverse complement strand
AGTGAGCGACGGCATCAGGTTGAACAGATTTCATGGCCGCGACGAGCGCCGTTTGATCTAGAATATTGCCCTCAATCAGAGGGCCCCATTTTACCAAATCTCGATGTCCGCGCGACAGATCATCATAGGTAACGACCGTCCAACCGGCTGCAGCAAAAGCCTTGGCGCAATGGCTTCCGACATATCCTGCGCCGCCCGTAACAAAGATAGTTTTAGACATTCTAGCGGCTCACTTTGAGATCTTTCGCTGCGTACGACGCACCCCGCGATGCGTCAAACGAGCATCTGCTGTTTCTAAAGGACCAGTTGCGTTTGCGTGACCAGGCAGACCTTCTTACCATTCGGATCGGTCACCTCGGTTTGCCAGACTGACAGGCGGCGTCCGATGCGCACTGGAGTAGAGATGCCCGTCACCAAAGTGCCCGCGGGCGGTCCGCTCAAGAAAGAGGTATTGCTATCGATCGTCGTGGTGCCGTTTGCGCCTTCTGGGATGGCGAGCCAGGCGCCGGTCGCGCCAAGGACATCGCAAAAGCTCATCATACAGCCCCCGTGCATGGTGCCGCCAGAGGTGCAAAGCTCGTCGCGAATAAGAAGTTCTCCAACGACGCGCTCTTTGCTGGCTTCGAGAATCTTGATTCCGAGCAGCTTTGAGTAGGGCTGCGCTTCGGCGATCTGAACGAGTGGATCCATGTTTGCCTCCTGTTTCAGAAAGCTATCCACACAGCAAAGACCTGAAAACCCTGTACGTAAGGACAGCGCGAATTTGAGTTCACGCGTCTGTGATCAGAATAGTCGTATTGATTGTCGATAACACGCGACAGGGGAATTATTCTGCGTTAAGACACGTCAACCTAACGCGAGAAGGGAGACGTGGGTGATGAAACCAATCCTGAATTCGAAATATTCGTTGGCCGGGGCAAGCTTGGCATTGGCTGTTATTCTAGGCGGCTGTGTCGCTGTGGAGACTACTGAAACAGCAGAAGCTGAAACCGTTACTGAAGAGGCCGCAGCGGTCACCGAGGCGGTGGAAGAGGAAGTGGCAGCCGTAAAGGAGGCTGTTGAAGAAGCCGTTGCAGACGTCGAAGAGATGACGGCTGAAGCCAAACTGGCGGCCGTCCTCGCGGCGCAACCAGAAGACGTTCAAGCGCGATTTGGCGCACGGAACCCAGCTGAAACATTGGCGTTCTTTGGCGTCGAGCCAGGCATGACCGTCGCGGAAGCCCTGCCGGGCGGTGGCTGGTACTCCAAAATCCTGATTTCTTATCTCGGCGACGAGGGCACGCTGATTGGAGCGCACTACCCAGATGATCTTTGGGGCAAGTTTGGCTTTGGCGATGAGTGGACGGCCACTCGTGTGGAGGGAACAGCAAATTGGCCGACACAAGCGGCTGAATGGGGCGTTGAAGGTGCTACGATCGCCTCAACCTATCTGACAGCCATGCCAGAAGGGGCGAGCGATCAAGTTGATGCTGTCCTGTTCATTCGCGCGCTCCACAATCTCAACCGGTTCACGGATGAGGAGAGCAACTATATGGGCGATACACTGTCTGAGACATTCCGTGTCCTCAAGCCAGGCGGCATCGCCGGCGTTGTGCAGCATAGCGGTCCTGAAACCAATAGCGATGAGTGGGCAAATGGAAGCAATGGCTATCTGAAAGCCTCTTCTGTCATCGCTGCTTTTGAAGCGGCTGGATTTGAATATGTCGGGTCTTCGGATGTAAACTCAAATGCTGCCGACATTCCGTCTGAGGAAGAGTTCGTTTGGCGTCTGCCACCGTCTCGATCAGGCACCGAAGAAGGCACGCCGGAACGCGCCGCTTATGACGCCATCGGCGAGTCAAATCGCATGACACTTAAATTCCGCAAGCCTGCTTAATCGGGCTTTCGAAATGGGTGGCGCGGGTCCCCTCGCCGCGCCACCGCTTTATTCGACTTGGCAGTCGGTCATGCTTGTCCTAAATCACGCGCCTTAGTCGCAAAGAGATAGACATGACCAATTACCGCCTATTCGGGGCCGACACTTCTCCTTACTCGCTGAAAGTGCGGTCATTCCTGCGCTATAAAGGCGTGGAGTTCGATTGGATCGTTCGAAGTAAAGCGACTGATGAAGAATTTGCCGCCCTGGCGCGCGTCCCAACGGTGCCGCTGCTTCTGTCGCCAAACCGTCCAGCCAACCAAGACTCAACCAGCATTCTTGCGACGGTCGAAGCCGATCATGCGGAGCCATCTGCGGTGCCAGATGACCCGGCCTGTGCGGCGCTCGCCCTGATTCTCGAAGACTATGCGGATGAGTGGCTCAACAAGCTGATGTTCTTCAATCGTTGGGGACAGAAGCCAGATCGCGAGCTTGCCGGTGAGCGCACTATGGAACAGCTCTTGGATGGGGACCTGCCTCGGGCCAAGAAAAAAACGCGCGACCAAATCATCAAGCGGATGCGTGATCGTTTGCCGCTGGTTGGCATCGAAAAGAAGAATGAGAAAACGCTGAAGCCAAGCTTTGAGCGCTTCTTCACGCTCTTGAATGCGCACCTTGAAAAGAGCCTCTTCCTGTTTGGGGGTCGCCCCTCGTCCGCCGACTTTGCGATTGCGGGCCAGGTTGCGCAGCTTTTAATGGATCCAACACCCGGCGAATGGTTGCGGGCGAGAGCGCCTTTCGTGACGGCCTGGAGCGAGTTTATGGCAGAGCCCAAAGCCGGTGGCCCCTTCGCGCCGCTTGCGGACCTCGAAGAAACTCTGCTGCCTTTGTTCAAAGACGAGGTCGCAGCGACTTATCTGCCTTGGGCAAAAGCGAACATGGACGCTGCAGAAGCAAAAGCAGAGCGGGTTTCGCTCAAGCTCGATGGCAAAGCCTATGAGCAAATCACGCAGCATTATGCGGCGCGGGCGTTCAAATCCGTCACCAAAGCGATGGAATCGGCAAAGTCTGCCGATGGCTTTGCTGAGTTCCTGGAAAAAGCAGGCGCCAACGAAGTCTTCGCTTAATCGTCTTCTGGGCGAGACTCATCCGCCCAGAGGTCGAAATTCGCAACAATGATACGCCCGAGGGCGAGATCAACAGTTGGAACGTCTTCGAACGTGAACGGGATCAGGACGGGTTTAGGCCGGCCTTTTGCTTGGATTTCTATCAAGTCGCTGGCGCCATGGTTAAGCACGGCTTTGACGCGCCCAAGCGGAGACTCGCCGCCGGCGTAAACGTCTAGTCCGACGAGATCTTCAATATAAAATTCGTCATCATCTGTTTCTGGAAGCGCGTCGCGCGGGACGTAGAGCTTCGTGCCCTTCATCCCGTCCCATTCTTCCTTTTGCCGCGTTTTCTTGGGCGACACGATGAAGTGGTCTTTGCCGGTTCGAACGGCTGTCGGCTCAATCAAGACTTCATCGTGCTCAGACAAGAATGGCGCATAGTCAAAAATCGCTTCCGGCTCAGCGGTAAAGCTCTTCACGCGGACATCACCGCGCACGCCATGGGCGCCTAGAATGACGCCAATCGTGACACGTTCTGAGGTTCGTTTGTTCATTGCCGCTCTCGTAAACTCAACGTTTTCAGATTGAAAGCTTCCATTTTCATGAGCGGCGCACTAGGAGTGCGCGCTGACCAAATGAAGACGAAGACCATGACCAAATCTTTGCCAATCTCAATCGATGACGTTCGCTCGGCTGCTGAAATCCTCAGCGGTCAGATTGAACGCACGCCCATGCGCCACTCCAAGACGCTTTCTGAGATTACGGGCGCTGAGGTTTGGGTGAAGTTTGAGAACCTGCAATTCACCGCTGCGTTTAAGGAACGCGGCGCGCTGAATAAGCTGGCGCGCCTCACCGACGAGCAGAAGAAAGCGGGTGTTGTCGCGGCCTCAGCGGGCAATCATGCGCAAGGTGTTGCCTATCATGGGCGACGACTGGGCATTCCGGTAACCATCGTGATGCCGATCACAACGCCGTTTAATAAGGTTGAACATACACGTGCGTTTGGGGCT
>JBCBGJ010000273.1:0-3980 GCA_038526925.1 Pseudomonadota bacterium | reverse complement strand
CGCACCATGTCATGACATCCGTTTGCGTTATGGGGCCGGACGGTGCGCTGGCGAAACGCCTCAGTGATACGCGGGTCATCGTTAAACGCCTTAGCGGCGCAGAAATCGAGGCTTACTTAGAAAGCGGTGAGGGCATCGGAAAGGCTGGCGGCTACGCAATCCAGGGCCTGTTCGGGGCGCACATCCGGCGGATTAGCGGAAGCTATACAGGCGTTATGGGTTTGCCTGTTTTCGAGACAGCACAGCTGCTCAATGGGCTCGGCTACCGATTGTAAAAATCGAACTCGATTTCATACTGCAAGTGGCCGTCGCCCATTGATAGATCGTAGCCACCGAAGCCGTAAACATAGTCAAAGCGAATAGACTGTGACGGAAGGTCCGCTGAGTCGCGTCGTCGAATGGCGTTGCGAAACTCCAGGATTTGCGTTGGTGCTCCGAGAAGATCTGCCACTGAATTCGCGTTCCCGAGTGACCGAATGAAGTTGCCTGTCCGAGCGTTAGCGCCAAAGGACATGCCGTCATCCGCTCCATTGCGGGTAACGCCATAACGAAACTCAACATCGTTCAAAAGATTGGCCGAGTTGAATTGATCTGTCGCCCCGATCAGTCTCGCCTCTGCGGTCAAATAGAAATCCGTTCTAGACGAAAGATAGAAGCTTCTCTGCGCCGAGGTGTCAGCAGCTACCAGATCTGTCGTCATGGTGAGTTCAAAGGGATCTAGACTGTCACTGGCATCAAGAAAGCCGCTTCCGTTCGCATCAGTCGAGAGGCGATCTGGCGACCCGTCGCCATTCAGATCGATCCCTAAGACAACGCTTTGATCCTGTAGCGGGACTGCATGAAAGCCTTCGGTTCGTGTCCCCGTGATGACGGGGTTCACAGCGCCTGAGCCCTGAAACGGGTTCCCCGTCCAGGGGATCATTCGACCGCCAACGGGCACCGTGCCACCCGTGGAGAAGATGTAATTGTCGTAAACATCGAATGTGAAGCCGTCATGGACGACCACACAGCCATAGACTCGGCAATAAAAATCTGAATCTAGCCAAGAGGCCTGGGCGACCGGCTGCAATGATAGCAGGGTGCCGCCCAGAACAAGAAATCTCAGATTATTCAAGCGCCGTTTCTGCATCATTGCCTGCACCGGCTGTCAGAGCTGTTTCTTCGTATGACAGATCAGACGTGAACGGTTCGAGCATCACTGCTCCACCTGACGCTTGAGGCGCAAAGATGTTCTCGAGCGTAACTTTGACCTGTGGATTTTCCGGCAGAGCGCCCGCGATAGGAAGCTTGTACTTTCGGGTTCCGTCGTGCAGCACCACCAGATTGCTGATGGCTTCACTGATCGTTTCGCCTGAATCACCTGTAATCTCGATGTCACCGCGCAGGCGGGCGTGGGCGTTCCCTGAATTTTCAAGATCAAATACTACCGCAGTCTCGCCATCGGCCGATTTAGTCACCGTGGCTGTGGTGACTTCTGGAGCACTTTCTGCGTCACCCATAGTCAGATAAAAAAGGCTCGCAATCTGATACTTCTTCCAGACACCAGACTGACCTGACCGTTCTTCCGGCAGCAAAGTCGATGCAATAAGGGCAAAGCGATAGTCGCCCTCGCGATCGATGCGGATTGGCGCCGCCATGTCGACGACAACCTGTTCTGTTTCGCCCGGATTCAGCGTGACAAAGGCCGGGCTAAAGCGGACCCAATCTGCCGCTGAAACGTCGCTTTCCCCGGGAGGGGCCAAACTGATTTGGCCTTCATCATCGAGGCTCCAGTCAGCAAGACCGAGGGTCAAGGAGATGGTTTCCTCTTGGTGGACATTGCCCAAGTTAATGACTTGGCGTTGCCGATCACCGGGTTGAACAGACATCTCCACGGTCGTCGGCTGTAGGCCGATGCCAAACGGAGCTGCAGGAGCAGCGATTGCTGCCATTGAAATTGCTACAAGACTCGCTCGTAGCGCCGTGGTTAAAGTCAAATAAGAGCTTTAAAATCAGGGGTATTATATGCGCTTAACCACGGCGCTACGAGCGAGTCTTGTAGCAATTTCAATGGCAGCAATCGCTGCTCCTGCAGCTCCGTTTGGCATCGGCCTACAGCCGACGACCGTGGAGATGTCTGTTCAACCCGGTGATCGGCAACGCCAAGTCATTAACTTGGGCAATGTCCACCAAGAGGAAACCATCTCCTTGACCCTCGGTCTTGCTGACTGGAGCCTCGATGATGAAGGCCAAATCAGTTTGGCCCCTCCCGGGGAAAGCGACGTTTCAGCGGCAGATTGGGTCCGCTTTAGCCCGGCCTTTGTCACGCTGAATCCGGGCGAAACAGAACAGGTTGTCGTCGACATGGCGGCGCCAATCCGCATCGATCGCGAGGGCGACTATCGCTTTGCCCTTATTGCATCGACTTTGCTGCCGGAAGAACGGTCAGGTCAGTCTGGTGTCTGGAAGAAGTATCAGATTGCGAGCCTTTTTTATCTGACTATGGGTGACGCAGAAAGTGCTCCAGAAGTCACCACAGCCACGGTGACTAAATCGGCCGATGGCGAGACTGCGGTAGTATTTGATCTTGAAAATTCAGGGAACGCCCACGCCCGCCTGCGCGGTGACATCGAGATTACAGGTGATTCAGGCGAAACGATCAGTGAAGCCATCAGCAATCTGGTGGTGCTGCACGACGGAACCCGAAAGTACAAGCTTCCTATCGCGGGCGCTCTGCCGGAAAATCCACAGGTCAAAGTTACGCTCGAGAACATCTTTGCGCCTCAAGCGTCAGGTGGAGCAGTGATGCTCGAACCGTTCACGTCTGATCTGTCATACGAAGAAACAGCTCTGACAGCCGGTGCAGGCAATGATGCAGAAACGGCGCTTGAATAATCTGAGATTTCTTGTTCTGGGCGGCACCCTGCTATCATTGCAGCCGGTCGCCCAGGCCTCTTGGCTAGATTCAGATTTTTATTGCCGAGTCTATGGCTGTGTGGTCGTCCATGACGGCTTCACATTCGATGTTTACGACAATTACATCTTCTCCACGGGTGGCACGGTGCCCGTTGGCGGTCGAATGATCCCCTGGACGGGGAACCCGTTTCAGGGCTCAGGCGCTGTGAACCCCGTCATCACGGGGACACGAACCGAAGGCTTTCATGCAGTCCCGCTACAGGATCAAAGCGTTGTCTTAGGGATCGATCTGAATGGCGACGGGTCGCCAGATCGCCTCTCGACTGATGCGAACGGAAGCGGCTTTCTTGATGCCAGTGACAGTCTAGATCCCTTTGAACTCACCATGACGACAGATCTGGTAGCTGCTGACACCTCGGCGCAGAGAAGCTTCTATCTTTCGTCTAGAACGGATTTCTATTTGACCGCAGAGGCGAGACTGATCGGGGCGACAGATCAATTCAACTCGGCCAATCTTTTGAACGATGTTGAGTTTCGTTATGGCGTTACCCGCAATGGAGCGGATGACGGCATGTCCTTTGGCGCTAACGCTCGGACAGGCAACTTCATTCGGTCACTCGGGAACGCGAATTCAGTGGCAGATCTTCTCGGAGCACCAACGCAAATCCTGGAGTTTCGCAACGCCATTCGACGACGCGACTCAGCGGACCTTCCGTCACAGTCTATTCGCTTTGACTATGTTTACGGCTTCGGTGGCTACGATCTATCAATGGGCGACGGCCACTTGCAGTATGAAATCGAGTTCGATTTTTACAATCGGTAGCCGAGCCCATTGAGCAGCTGTGCTGTCTCGAAAACAGGCAAACCCATAACGCCTGTATAGCTTCCGCTAATCCGCCGGATGTGCGCCCCGAACAGGCCCTGGATTGCGTAGCCGCCAGCCTTTCCGATGCCCTCACCGCTTTCTAAGTAAGCCTCGATTTCTGCGCCGCTAAGGCGTTTAACGATGACCCGCGTATCACTGAGGCGTTTCGCCAGCGCACCGTCCGGCCCCATAACGCAAACGGATGTCATGACATGGTGCG
>JBCBGJ010000272.1:0-3981 GCA_038526925.1 Pseudomonadota bacterium | reverse complement strand
TCGCACTGCCATTCGGGGCGTTTGACCCGAGCGAGCATCGCACGTTTGAACTCGCCTTGCGCGGATGGGTGAAAGAGCAAACAGGCTTCCAGCTTGGCTATGTCGAACAGCTCTACACGTTTGGCGACCGGGACCGCGAAAGCCCAGAAGCCACCCTGCTCGATACGCCGCAGGACGCGCGCGTTGTCAGTGTTGGCTATCTGGCGTTGACGCCCGAAGCGGAGCGTTTGCCCGAGGCCTTCGAAGCGCGTTGGCGCGGATGGTATCGCCACTTCCCATGGGAAGATCGCCGTGCCGGACGTCCCGCCATTATTGACGAGGTGATCGCCCCGAAGCTTTCGACTTGGGCGGCGGGCAACCCGGACCGACTTTCGCGAGCTGAGAGCGCTTTTGGATTGATGGGAAATGACTGGCCGGATGAAGCCGTGCTCGAACGCTACGAACTTTTATATGAAGCCGGCTTGGTTGCGGAGTGTGCGCGCGATCGAGGGCTGCCGCTTCCAGACGTTCAACTTGGCGACCCAATGGCTTCTGACCACCGCCGCATCCTCGCGACCGCCATGGGGCGCCTTCGCTCTAAGATCCGTTATCGTCCCGTTGTGTTCGAGCTCATGCCCGAACGGTTTACGCTGACCGCGCTGCAAAGCACTGTTGAGGCGATCCTCGGCCAAGGGCTCCATAAGCAAAACTTCCGCCGCGCTTTGGACCGGACTGGCTTTGTTGAAGGCACTGGCGAAATGGAGAGTAGTACCGGCGGACGACCCGCCGAACTGTTCCGCTTCAAACGAGAGGCCCTCCGCAAAACCGGCGCGCGAGGCCTCACCGCCCCGCTTTTGAAAGGCTGAGGAATATCGGAAAACTAAAGCCTGCAATGAGACCGCCGAGGTGCGCCGCCCAGGCGATATTCATTACGCCAATATCGCCGCCAAGGAACGCTAGCACGATGTTGATCAGAACCCACGGCACACTCATCGACCAAGCGCCTTTGAACCCGTTTCGGATATACCCGGCTGCAGGCAGCAAACCCGAAATCGCGGACGAGGCGCCAATCGCGATCCCGTCTTGCGCTTCGATCGCGTACCAAAGCATCTGCGCCAACCCGCCACCAATCGCGCACACCGCGAAGAAGGCCAAAAACAAGAGCGACGCATAAAGTGATTTGCCGAGCGCTTGCGCGATGATGGGGCCGATCGCGATCAACATCGCCATATTCAGCAGCAAGTGAAACGACCCGCCGTGAAGGAATGTGTGCAACACATAAGGCGCGAAATTGCCCCAAGGCCTAAAGACGTTTTCAAAGCTCGGTCCACCCGCAATCGCGGCGACGGAAAACATCCAGTCTTCCAACTCACGAGACACGTTGAACTGGATCAAGGAGACAGCCACAATCGCGCCGGTCAGAACCAGAATGACCGTCGGAAACCCTTTCCGAAAAATCGGAGGTTTTTCAGGGAGGTCTGTCGGATCATTATAGACTTGCATGCCATACATATGGCGATGATCGAGGCCCGTGCTAGCCCCTATTTGCCGCCACGTGATGGCTTGACCTCGTCATGCGCACGGCCACGATCAGGCGCATGACTTTGACATTTGATGACCTCCGCCCGCCCTGCCCGCACATGGACGATACACATGCAGAGTGGCGACGTTCTGTTCGAGGGTTTGTCGATAAAGAGATCATGCCCTTTGTCGAGGACTGGGAAGAGGCCGGACGGATCCCACGCGAGCTTTACAAAAAGGCGAAACAGGCAGGGCTCCTCGGGATCGGATATCCAACCGAATATGGCGGCGAAGGCACTGATTTTGATCGTTTCCACGGGATCGTTACGTCAGAAGAGCTCGCCCGAATTGGCGCTGGCGGAATCTCTTCCGCGTTGATGATCCATGGCATTGGGTTGCCGCCCATCATGGCGCTCGGCAGCGAAGAAATGAAAACCGAAATCGGGCGCAAAGTCCTGTCGGGTGACAAACAAATCAGCCTCGGGATTACTGAGCCCTCAGCAGGGTCTGATGTCGCCCAGCTGAAAACCAAAGCCGTGAAAGACGGAAATGGCTGGCGCGTAAACGGGTCCAAGACCTACATCACCGGCGGCATGACCTCGAAGTGGCTGACCACGGCTGTGCGCACAGGTGGTGAGGGCATGGGCGGCATTTCGCTTTTGCTGATTGATCTTGAGAGCGAGGGCGTGAGCCGAACAGAATTGCCAAAGCAAGGTTGGTGGGCGTCTGACACGGCGACCATCCATTTCGATGATGTCTTTGTACCAGCTGAAAACCTGATCGGGGAGCAGGACAAAGGCTTCTACGGCATCATGGCGAACTTTAATGGCGAGCGCCTTGGCATGGCCGCGCAGGCGGCGGCCTCGGCCCGTGTCTGCGCCGAGGAAGCCGCCAGCTGGGCGCAAGAGCGTAAAACGTTCGGCAAGCGCCTCGCCGACCATCAGGTGATCCGTCACAAATTGGCGAGTATGGCGCAGCGCATTTGGGCGACCACGACCATGCTCGATACGTATGCGTGGCACGTCCAGAATGGGAACACGCCAGTTGCTGAGCTCGCCATGTTGAAAGTCCAGGCTACTGAGACTTTGGAATTCTGCGCCCGGGAAGCCATGCAGATCCTTGGTGGCGCCGGCTTCATTCGCGGTCACCGCGTTGAACGTATCTATCGCGAAGTGCGGGTGATGGCGATTGGCGGTGGTTCTGAAGAGATCATGCGTGATCTCGCCGCTCGGCAACTTTCAGTCTAAACTCGGCTTTGGGAGGAACGGTATGGATAGTTTCAAAGATAAAACCGTCATCATCACAGGCGGCGCAACCGGCATCGGCTTTGGCCTCGCCAAACGTTTTGGCAGCGAGGGTGCGAAGATCGTGATTGGCGAGCCGCGCCAAGACAAACTCGACGAAGCGATCGCAGAACTGAAAAGTCTTGGCATCGACGCTGCGTCTATGGTGATGGATGTGACCGATCCGAAAAGTATGGAAGCCTTTGCGGACTTTGCGTGGGAAACGTATGGCGGCGGTCATGTTCTGATCAACAATGCCGGTATTGCGACAGGACGCGCGCCGATGGTCGATGTGCCACTTGAAGACTTGCACCGGCTCATGAACGTCAACTTTTTCGGCGTTTGGCATGGGGCCGTAATCTTCGGCAAGCGCATGATCGCGCAAGGAGAGCCCGCCGCGATCTATAATCTCGCCTCCGAAAACGCGTTCTTCAATGCAGTCCAAAACAGCGCGCCCTACATTGCTTCGAAACACGCGGTACGCGGTCTCACCGAAGCGATGCGCGATGAGTTTCCGGAACACATTCAAGTCGGCATGATCATACCTGGTTTTGTGGCGTCCGACATGACTCAAGGAATTCAACATCTGGCGATGGACGCCGACACGTTCGCTGAAAAAGTCGTCGAGCAAATTCGCGCGGGCGAGTTTTACGTCGTTACCCACGCTTACAACATGGTTCGGATCAAACCGATCTTTGACGAAATCGAAGATGCCTACGGCCGCAACGCGCCGCGCTATGAGGGCGACGAGGAATATGATGTGCCGACCCTGATCGAAAAACTGAGATCGCGCCGCGACGGGGCTTAAGTCGGTTACCCAGCTCCGGTGGTAAAAATCAAAGCAAGAATTCCAAGTGAAACGAGGCACACGCCCGTCACTTCCCTCACTGTCACGCGTTCTTTGAAAAACAGGATGGAGGCGGCGAGCATGAAGACTACCTCGATCTGACCCAAAGCCCTTACGTGCGCCGCGTTTTGGAGCGTGAAGGCGGTAAACCAAGCAAGTGATCCGAGCATTCCCGCGACACCGACAAGGCCAGCCACGCGCCATTGCTTAAACAGCAACCTTGTCTGACCAGGCTCTCTCAATCTGAGCAAAGCAAAGATGATCGCTGATTGCAGCAACGTGACAAAAGCGAGCGTTACGCTGGCGCGGAAAAAGGCGTCGCCGAATTCCAGCGAGAGCGAGGCACCGCGA
>JBCBGJ010000271.1:0-3983 GCA_038526925.1 Pseudomonadota bacterium | reverse complement strand
CGCTGTCACGAAGGCCGACAAGGTTCTCAAAATTTGTACTTTCAAGGTGGCACCCAATAGTCGTGGAGTGAAGCTGGGCGAGCTGCTTCTCAAGCAGGTCCTTTGGTATGCGCAGAGAAACCGCTATGGGCTCGCATATCTAACAACGTACGAGGATCAGGTCGCGTTGATGGAGCTGTTGGAATTCTATGGATTTCGGAATGCTGGCGAAAATACCAACGGCGAGTTCATTTATGAACGCGATTTCTCTGCAGAGGCGCTTGTTTCGCGGGATGACAAGTCGGATTTTGAGCAAGCGCGCCAACACTATCCGCGTTTTGTTCTTGATGATGACACGCTGGGGTTCGGCATTCCGATCCAAGAGGGATATCACGATACGCTTTATCCAGACCTATATCGTCCGATCCAAGCAGATCTCTTTGGCGGGGCATCGCGTGCTGAGGCGATCACGAGGCCTGGCAACACCATCCGCAAGGTCTACCTTTGTCGCGCCCAGTCACAACTGGGACCAGCAGGATCGCTGTTGTTCTTCTACAAAAGCACATCGAAGAACCCGCCGTCACAGGCGATCACAGCGCTCGGCGTTCTCGAGAGCGTGACGCTGGCAAAATCTACGAAAGACCTGATGCAACTGACCGGCGGCCGGTCAGTCTATAGCGAGAAGCAACTTGAAGAGTGGGAAGCAACGCCGGAGCGCCCGGTCAAAGTTATCAACTATCTGCTAGTATCATATATCGAACCAGCAGTTTCGATTGCCGAATTAAGAACGATGGGCGTGATCAAAGGGCATCCCCAGCAGTCAATCTACAAGATACCTCATCCGTTGATCGAAGGTCTTGTCGAGCGGGCTGACTTGGAATTTGACGTATGAACCAGCGCGTTGTCGCATTTACGGGAATTTCTGGGGTCGGGAAGACGACTTTTCTCAATAAGTTTGCTAACATTGTGGCTTTTCAGCATGTCACAGGTGGAAGTCTCATTGCTTCCGCGCGCGATGCCGCTGCGGAAAGCCGCGATGCCATGCGCCACGCCGATCTTGATGAGAACCAGCGCCTTCTAATCCGGGGTTTCGCGCTAGTACGTGATCCTACAGCAGATCTGGTCATTATGGATGGGCATGTGGTCATAGATGATGGCAAAGGCCTGATAAATATCTCGAGCGACGTATTCAACGCGCTGGACGTGACGGTCATGGTGCATCTGGAGGCCGATCCAGACCGCATCATCAAAAACCGGAGGCAAGATACCTCCCGTTCACGTCCAAGTTACGGCACCGAAAGGCTCGCGCAGCATCAACGCATGTCACGGGAGCATGCCCAGTCAATAGCGAGGACGCTTAACATCGGGTTCAATGTCGTGACGCACGATGATGTCGCCCATCTGGCAAAAGTGCTGGGCGGTGAGGGTTGAATACTGCGGAGTCCGCGATGCAAAGGCGTGATCGATATTCTTCATCGGAACTTTGGAGCGCTTACGTTGCATAAAGAACTACAGACTTTTGAATGCCGGGCTGACGCTGAGATCGCCAAGTTTGCACTCTGGCGGCAGCCCATTCGAACTATCCTGTCATCAATCTACCTGTCCGCAGACGGCCACTATGTAGGTGGCAGGTTCAACCGCAAGGGCCAGCGTGATGACGAGGTTGGGACAGCGATCATCTCGCGCATGTCATACGTCCTCGAGCACTTTGCGACGTGCTCCCGTGCGACGGGAGCGGATCTTGAAAATGCGATGAGTGTCATTGATGACCGCTTCGCCGCTGAGCTATCCCAGGTTTTGGGATATGCCCATTTCAGCGAAATCATGCCCTTGGCATGGCGTGGCTTCTTTGTCGTCGACCATGGGCCGCGAGCTTTCATTTTCCGCCACCCCGACGGTGATTTCGTCCGACATGAAGAGAACGATATCCTGATGTCGGAGATGGTCCTACCGCACGATTTGGCGCCACCACCCTATCCCATTGAGAACTGCAAGAAGATGATCAAGGCCTGGCCTCATCTTCCCGGTGACCGCCTGATTGAAGTCCTGATAGGCGCTCTCGACCATTATCTCGAAAACCTGTTCGAGTTACCGCTACTAAGTGATGCTGCCTTCGATGAGAGCTTCGATTTCTCCCGTGATGATTTCGTTCGCATCCGCGCAGCCCTCATGTCGTATGCGGACTTCTGTTTGGGCATGGCAGATGCGGCAGAAGTCCTCTCAGCCCGGGCATTCACCCGCCCTCGACGTGAGAGGCTTCAGAAAGAGGTCGGCGAATGGGTTGCCCCCCTTTTGAACCGGAATCACATTATAGGGACGGCTGCGGGTCTAGGCGGTGTTGAACCTGACAAAGCGGAAAGCATCGTTGACCTGTTTACACTCGATCTCGATAACCTGACGCACTTAGGGTTTGGCGAGGGCTTCTTTCCCCCCTTTCTCAGATTGGAAGATGCGCTGCTCTTTTCTCCGCACGCTGTGAAACGGATGATGCCGGAGAGGAACCTTCTCTATTCTATGCTTAGGACCGACCAAAAGCGCTTCGACAACGTCGTCTCGCAGCATCTTGAGCCAGCGCTTCTGGATGATGCCGCTCTGTACCTTTCCGCGCAGCCAGACGTTGAGGTGGTGACAAACGTCAATTGGGAGAAAGGAGAGATCGACCTCCTTGCGTTTCACGAGCCATCAAATTCGGCCCTGCAACTTCAAGCCAAGGCGGCAGTCCCGCCGCAAGGCGCACGCATGGTGGCCCAGGTAGAGTCCCGGACCAGAGAAGCCGCGGAGCAGCTCTCCCGGTTTCTTGATCTCGAGGCTGATGCGAAGGATTCAATTGCATCGGCCGCGTTCGGTCGACCGCTGTCCGCCATTACTTGGAGCAGTGGGGTATTGGCGAGGACCTGCCTTGGTACGCAAAAGGCCTGGGAGGCGATCGAGGGTTATATTCCGCTGAACCTTGTCCTCTTACGTGCCGCCGTGAAACACCTTCAGAAGAGCAGTGCGTTTTCCTTCGCCAATCTCAAAAAAAGCGTGGAGGATGAATTATCATCACTTCGCGCAAAGGCCGCTTTGGGATGGCAGGACAAAGACTTCACTCTCTTGGACGCAAATATCAACTTGCCGTTGCTCGATCTCGACTATGCATCGATCCATGCGTTTCGAGACCAAGCTATGCGCTGAACGCAGGTGCAGGTTAAGAGTGCGTCTGCAGGCTTAGGCTACCCGCCACAACCCAGACAGTTTTGACACGACTTCGCCAAGCCAGTTTGTGCCGAAAAATTTCAATGCGTGAAGATGACTCTGTCTGGCAGGCAGCACGGGAACGAGTCCAGTCGATGTGTGACTTAACAACGACCTCGTTACGATAATTCTTGGTTGTCGTGGCCCTGTACCGATGCGACTTGGCTTAAGTACTGGATGTCCTCTTTGAGGAAGCTGCGTCGCAGCATTTGGCTTCGACTTCAGCGGCCGCTCTGGGCCGTCCTCAGCCGCAGTTGAAGGCCCCGATTTCTTGGAGAACACGGTACGTGACTGCCTTTCGCTTTGAGAGATATGATGTATCTGGCATATCCACGTTCAAAGCAAAGACATAGGTCTCGCTTGCGCATACAAGCCACCCCGCGAACCATCCGATGTCCATTTCCGTCTCGCTGTACCGCCAGCCAGTTTTGGAACGCATGATCCAATTGGAGCTCGCATCGCTCACCATGATGTTATTGGCTACCGCATACGTCGCTCCACTCAATGGCAAGCGTTCCAGCGCGAGATCTGACAAAAACTCAACTTGCTCCAGCGCCGAAATTTTCAGTGTGTCGTCCAACCAATAGGTCGTGATCTGATCGACCGCGCCCACATTTGCGTTTCCGTAGTCAAAGCTTTCTAGCCCGTCAAACATGACGCGTTGCCCGGCAGTTCGGGCAATGGATTGGTACACCCAAACGACCGAATTGTGGAATGCGGTTTGAAGGGTGTGATCCTGGTTCCATATCCGGTTACTTCTGGGGACGCCG
>JBCBGJ010000270.1:0-4025 GCA_038526925.1 Pseudomonadota bacterium | reverse complement strand
GCGTTTATTTCTATACGTGTGAGTTCGCCATTCTCGACATTGGTCCGAACTGGCTTCCAGCTGACCAGAACGCTTATGCGCTGATGATGGCGGCGTTTTCTGGCTTCTCATTTTGCGCTCTGGGCATTGTTGCATTCGCGCGGGAGCGGGCAGATGAAAAAATGATCGAGGTGATCGCAGAGAAGGAGGCCCTGGCGTCGACTGACGGTCTCACGGGTTTGCTCAACCGCCGCGCTTTTATGGATGAGCTTCGCCACTTGTGGAGCCGGCACCAAACTGTTCGGATCGCTTTCATCGACCTCGATCATTTTAAGCCCCTGAATGATCAATACGGCCACTCGGTCGGTGACCAGATTCTTTGCAAAGTCGCTGATCGTATTCGCTCAGTCCCAATGGTGGCAGCCGTAGCGCGCCTCGGCGGGGATGAGTTTGCGCTCGTCTTGAAAGAAGATCTTGAAACTCAAACAATCGATGACGCCCTGACCCGGCTCCATGAAACGATTGTCTCTGACATTCGCTGGGAATCTGGGGTGATCACGATCGGAGCCTCGATTGGTTATGCGGAAGGCAAAACGGTTCGTCAGTCGCTTTCTGGTCTTTTGCGTTCCGCTGACACGGCGATGCGCCGGGCGAAAGGTAGCCGTTCTGATTGGGCTGTCTTTGACCTAAACATCGATAATGCGGCCTTAGCGACGTCGACGCTTGAGGTTGAGCTAAAATCAGCGATCCATAATGGGCAAATCAAAGCGGCCATCCAGCCAATTGCCGATGCGAAGTCCCGTAAGGTGATCGCGCATGAATTGCTGACGCGCTGGACCGATAGTGGTTTTGAGCGTGACCCAAGCCCGAAAGACTTTATCCCGATTGCGGAAAAACTCGGCCTCCTCAACGAAATCCTTTGGGTGACGCTAGACGAGGCGCTCACTCATCTCGACCTGCGGGAGCAAAAGCTAGCGATCAACGCGTCGCCGGCTCAGCTCTTAGCGTCTGACTTTCTCCCGACACTGCTCAGCGTGCTAAAGCGCCACGAGGTGCATCCAAGCGCAATCACGATCGAAATCACCGAGGAAGTGGCCTTCCGAAATGTCGAGCGCAACGTCGCCATCTTGGAAGAGGCGAGGCGCCTGGGCATGACGATCGCGCTAGATGACTTTGGGACCGGGTATTCTTCGCTCTCAATGCTCGACACACTGCCTCTGGACAAGCTGAAGATCGATCAGAGTTTTGTTCGTAAATCCGATCAAAGCGCTCAAAGTAAAAGCATTCTGTTAGCCGCGATCCGTTTGGCAAAGCAGCTTGGATTGGAGTCGTGCGTCGAAGGTATTGAGACGCAGAAATTTGCGGCGCGTGTTGCAGTTCTAGGGGCCGATCATATCCAGGGTTATTGGCTTGGTCGTCCGCAGCTCGTCAAAGACGCGCACCAAAAGCTCCAGATCGCGTCCTAGGCCAACCGTCTGCTAGACCGCTGGCGTATCGCGTTCTGCCTCGAGTTCTTCGACTTCAGTCTCCAGCTCATCGACCTCGGACTCAACCTCATCCACGCGTTCTTGTAGCTTTTTGATCTCTCGTTCCCGCAACTCGTCAGAGAAGGCGCTTGCAAACACACCTGCGGGAAGGGCGACGACACCGATTCCGGCGAGGGAAATGATCGCCGCAAAGATGCGGCCTAGCGCTGTGACGGGATAGACGTCTCCGTAGCCAACGGTGGTGAGGGTAACAATCGCCCACCAGAGCGCTCTCGGGATAGAAGAGAAGCCTTCTTGCTGCTGCCCGCCGACCCCTTCAATGAAGTAAAGTGCGACCGCTGACACGTAGACTAAGGCAAGCGCCATCGCGAGAGTTGTCAAAAGTTGGGTTCCTGCGCGCGCCACTGTCGCACCAAGGACATCGAAGGCAGGGACAAACCGGGCGAGCTTTACCAAGCGCGCCAGTCTGAGAACCCGTAAAACAATCAACACATCATCGCCAACGCCTGCGGGCGTTAGGATGATCCATAAGAGTTCAGGCAAAAACGCGACTAGGTCGGTAATCGCATAAGGCGTCATCATGTATCGGAGCCGGCCACCAATCCCGCGATAGCGAGGATCTTCGCCTGCCACCCAAAGCCTCACAGCATATTCGATTGCAAAAATGACGACGATAACAAGGTTGAGATAATCAATGCCCTGACGCCAGGCCGGGCCGATGGTCTCTTCCGTTTCAAGCGCAAGCGCCAGAAAACTGACAAGAACCAAGGCAATGATGAAGCTGTTTAAAACCGACAACCCGGTTTTGTTTCGGGCGTCAGGCTCTAATTGGCTGTACAGTTTGCTGCGAAGGCCGACGCCTGTAACGACGTGTTGCGTGACCATGCTCGTCCTTCCCTGCTAGCCTTTTAGCCTCGTAGCACACCACCAGTTGATTTGGCGACGGCGGCAACGATTTTCTGAGAAATCGCTTCGATATCTTGATCTTTGAGCGTTTCGCCGCGTGGCTGCAAGGTAACCTCGATCGCGATCGATTTCTGACCAGGTTCTATGCCTTGTCCTTGGTAGACATCAAAAACGTCTACCGCGCTTACAAGGGCTTTATCAGCGCCTTGTGCGGCTTTGACAATGGCACCAGCCGCCGTGTCATCGCTGACCACAAATGCGAAATCGCGGCGAACGGGTGTCAGATCCGCCTTCTCGAGGACAGGCTTGGTCTTCGTCACTTTCGCTTTCATTTGCGGCAAAGCATTGAGGTTCAATTCGAACCCATAGAGCGGCCCATCGACTTTAAGCGCTTTTAAGACACGCGGATGAAGAGCGCCGAAATGCGCGACGGTGACCTTCGGCCCGAGTTTGAGGCTAGCGGCTTGGCCAGGGTGCCAATGTGGTTGGCGCACCTCACCGATTTGGAACCGGGCAGGGGGCTGTCCGATCGCTTCTAGGATCGCATAGAGGTCGGCTTTAGCAGCATAAACGTCATACGCATCCGCTGCGCTCCAATGGCGGGCTTTCACCGGACGAACCAGCCCGGCAACGACCGAGCGTTGATCTTTTGGACCATCGCCGAGATAAATCGGGCCCGCCTCAAATAGGCGCAAGTCACGCTCGCCATAGTCGGCGCCGCGTTGGGCGGCCAAGGCCAGATTGCCCAGGATACTTGGGCGCATCTGGTTCAGTTCGCTCGCAACTGGGTTTGCGACGGTGAGCGTGTCATCGCCGCCGCCAAAGAGTTCAGAGAACGCCTTTGGCATGAAGCTCCATGTGACGGTTTCAAGGAAACCACGAGATGCAAGCGTCCGGCGTGCCGTTCGGACCCGGTCTTGGATCGGCGTGGTAACGACCCCTTTTCCGCCACTCAGCGCTGGGAGCGATTCTGTGGGCAGTGCGTCGAAACCTTCTAGGCGCGCAATCTCTTCAACCAAGTCGGCGCTCTGCTCGACATCAAACCGCCAGCTTGGAACGGTCAGCAGCCAAGTTTCCCCAGTATCTTCAATGGAGAAGCCGAGGGACTTAATCATCTTCTTCATATTGGCCGGCTTCACATCGAGGCCGGTCAAGCGCGCAACATCACGTTTGAAGAATTCGACGGGTTCAGTGCGGCGCGGTGCTTCGCCAGCGACGGAGATCTTTGAGGCTGTGCCGCCGCCATATTCTGTAATCAAGCGGAGAGCGAGGTGAACGCCTTCAACGCATGACATCGGGTCCACGCCGCGTTCAAAGCGATAACGCGCATCCGAGATGATCCCAGTCGTTCTGCCTGTCCGTGCAGTGCGAAGTGGCTCAAACCAGGCGCTTTCAATGAACACATCTGTCGTGGTTTCAGACACAGCGGTACTTTCACCACCCATGACGCCGCCGAGACCGATCACGCCGCTATCGTCTGCGATAACGCACATTTCGGAGTTCACTTGATAGGTCTTGCCGTCCAGCGCCGCGCAATGCTCGCTATCCTTACCGAGGCGGGCTCGGATCGGACCGGTCAGCTTCGCCGCGTCATACGCATGCAGAGGACGTGCGCGATCGAGCGAGATATAATTGGTGACGTCGACCAGGAGC
>JBCBGJ010000269.1:0-4029 GCA_038526925.1 Pseudomonadota bacterium | reverse complement strand
TTGCTTAGCGTATCTCCACCATCACTCGCGAGATTGCCGAATGCATCTGTAAAGACCAATGAAAGCGGCCCAGACTGGGCGTCTCTCGAAGCTTGAGATGTAATCCCAGCGAACGTGTATGTGTTGCCAGAGCTTCCAAACAGGAACTGACCGACACGCTCGGTTTCAACTTCAAAACCGAGTGCAAACGAGTCATTGAAGTTGGCTTTCGCGAAGGCGCCGATTGCAATAGCGCGCTCCGCCGAATTATTGGCTTCGGCAGAAAACCCCAGCGCAATACTATGGTCTCCAAAGGTATGAGCGTTGTTGCCAACTGAAGTTGTAAAATCAGCGGCCGCGATAGAGTTACTTCCAATTGCTGTAGCCCTAGATGATGTCCCGCCTTCTGTGAACGCACTTGCATTATTACCTACCGCAAGACCGCCAGACCCGTCCGCGACAGCTTTATATCCAACCGCAGTCGCGCCAAAGAAGTTCGCATTTGCTTCTTTACCGAGCGCGACGGAATGTTCGGAATCGGCGACAGCTCCGAAGCCTACGGCGGTCGATTCCAGACCGGTGGCCTGCGCAGAGTTCCCGAGCGCGGTGGACATTGTTGTTGCCGCATTTGCGGACCAACCAAATGCGGATGAGCCTTGGGCCTCTGCTTTCGCATTCCCCCCAACCGCCGTTGAGAATAGGCCTACGGCGCGCGAATCACGACCAATTGCTACCGCTTCCGTGCTCGCACCTTCCGTCGCAATACCGTCCAAATCGAAGACTCTTTCTCCCCCAGCAAGTGCGCCATTTCCGATTGCGATGGACCCTTCAGCATTCGCAACCGCGCCAGCCCCAAGTGTGGCCGAAGCTTCACCCACCGCTTGTGCCGCTCGTCCGATTGAAGTTGCTTGCTCGCTGCTCGCTACAGATGCTGCCCCGAACGCCGAAGCGTTCTCAGCGTTTGCTACAGATCCTGCCCCGAACGCCGAAGCGTTCTCAGCGTTTGCTACAGATGCTGCCCCGAGCGATAAAGAATTGACGCCTATCGCGCGCGCGCCACTACCAATTGCCACGGCATTCGTGCCCGCGCCTTCCGCTGCGATACCGTCCGAGTCTATGACTAATTCTCCACCGGCAAGTGCATCAGCTCCGAGTGCAATGGATCCCTCAGCGTTCGCAACCGCCTCTGTTCCAAGTGAGGTTGAAGCAACACCTACGGCTTGCGCTTGCCGTCCGATCGAGGTGGCTTCAGTATTGTTTGCTACTGCAACATCTCCCAATGCCATGGAAAACTCGCCTGTCGCTGAGGAGAGCGCTCCCAGGGCGATTGAGCTCGCGCCCAGCGCTTCGGAGTTGTAGCCAATGGATGTGCTAAAATTGCCTTCGACCAATGCATCCGATCCAATCGCCGTGCCACCAAATGCCTCAGTGGATTCATCGACATCCATCGTGTCCGGATTATCAACTGCAGGTCGAACACGTGCGTTCTGCCCGATCGCCGTGGACTCGTCTCCGTGAGCTTTGGAGTTTTCACCAATGGAAGTTGAGCGATTTCCGAACGCCTCGGCGTCTTGACCAAATGCAGAGGCCTTTTCTTCGAGCGCCTGAGCGTTTTGGCCGACGGCTGTCGAGTTTTCACCTTGAACCAAGGCGTTTTGCCCGATCGCGGTCCCATTGATTGAGGGAGTGCTCTCATCCTCAGGCGTGTCCGGGTCGTCGGGAAATCGCTCAATCCTGGCGTTTTGCCCGATTGCCGTGCCGTTCTCCGATGCTTCGCCAACAAATGCGTTTTGACCGTTCACGGTTGAGTTCAAGGCAAGTGCTTGCGCGTTTTGACCTGTCGCGGTTGCATTGTCGCCAGGAGCTTCTGCCAGCTGTCCAACCGCTGTGGAGTTCAAACCCGAGGCTCCAGCACGTTCACCGATTGCGGTTGCTCGGAATGCGTTTGCAAGTGCACCGTCGCCCGCTGCGGTGGTGCTTTGGGCCGTTGCCTGGGCATTGTTCCCAGTGGCCGTTGAGTTGGCCGCAGTTGCATCAGACCCGACACCACATTCGAGGGCGTCGCCCGTTTCCCCCGTCTGGGTCCCGAACTCGTCGGTGACTCGAGCACCGGTTTCATCTAGAACTTCGAAAGGGCCGTCAGTACGGCAATCCGGATTTGGGTTAGGGGGGGTTGCTTGCCCGTGCGCTGTCATGGCGGCGCCTGCGCTCAAGACCATGCCCAATGCTGTCGCGCTCATAAGATTCTTCAACATGAGATACTCCCTCAATAGACGGCATAGCCGGAGGGTATCTCCATGAGCGCCGCCTCTCTAAGTTGAGGGCAAGACGTCGCACGCTTGTTCCGCGCCGTCATTGTTCTGACGTCTCATTTTTACTTGCGGTGAAAAGTATTTGCAGGCGTTAATGTTTTGTATACTAAAGCAATAAGTTATATACTTAACGGGGCTTAGCAGCCGCGCTGGTTTAGCTTCGAGGCGAGTTAAACGGTGCCTCAGCGCGGCGGCGCATAAGCGGGAATTTCATGCCCTTATCCGGGTCTGATTTGCCGCTTTCATATCGGCCCACCAAGCGGTAGGCGAGCCAGAAGCCAACAATACCGAACAGCACGCCACCAATCGCCTGACCGATCAAAACGCCAGGCGCCCCGCCCATGGCGGCACCCACCGCAATGAACGGCACAACGCCAATCGTATTCTTGCCCCAGTTCAGGAAGGTCGAGAATAAGGGTCGACGCAAATTGTTGAAGGCTGCATTCGAAACGAAAAGAGTACCATTGAATAAGAAAAGCGGCGCGACCACGAGCGCGAACCAGAAGACAATATTCGCACCTTCTTCGCTGAGCTGGAAACTGTCTGAGATGAAGCCATGCGCCAGCATCAAGATCGCCCACATCACCGCGACATAGATGGCGGTGAACTGCACGGCCTTGATCAGTGTCCCTCGCACCCGGCCAAACTGTTTAGCGCCGAAATTCTGACCAATGATCGGCCCCACCGCGCCCGACAGCGCGAAGATCACACAGAAGGCAAGCGGTGTCAGGCGCCCGGTCACGGCCATTGCGGCGACGGCAGCGTCCCCAAACTCAGAAATCGTGCGGGTCACAAAGCCATTGCCAATCGGGGTCGCGACATTGGTCAGCATGGCCGGGGCGGCAATCGCAACGATTGGCTTCAGGTCGGTCCTGAACCGGGGCAGGTCGACTTTTGCAAAGCCGCCATAGTGTTTGAAAATCGGGTAGAGCGCGGTGGCGAGCGTTGCAAAGCGTGCGGCGACTGAGGCATAGGCGGCGCCCTCTAACCCCAGTCCAACCCAAAAGATGAAGATCGGATCCAAGACCGCGTTCACGCCGCCAGCCACCAGGGTTACTGTCATGGCGCGGCGGGCATCGCCATGGGCGCGCAGGATACCACTGGCCATCATGCCAACCGCCGCGATCGGCATCGCGGCGACCACGATCCGGAAATAGCGCACGCCCATATCCTGCGTATAGCCTTGCGCCCCGATCAGCCCGAGCAGGCTCGGCGCATAGATCCAGCAGATCAATGCCAGCAGGCTGGTAATCCCGATGCCAAACAGAATGACGCTGGTCGCAATCTTCCGCGCCTCCACTGGGTCGCCCTGACCAAGCCTTTGCGCCACCAAGGCGCTTGTCGCAATCGTCATCCCGATCGAGACTGAGAAGGTGAAAAACAGGACCGTCCCGGCGAATCCGACGGCAGCGGCAAGTTCCGCCTCTCCGAGCATCGAGATAAAGAGCAGGTCGGCAAAGTCGACCAGGAAGATCGAGACCAATCCGATGCTGGCCGACGACGCCATAATAATGATGTGGCGAAGCAAATTGCCTTCAAGAAAGATCGCTTGCTTGTTTGCCATGACAGGCCCCTCGCGCGGGCTGCGTGCCCCAAAGTCAGCCTCGCGCCGCGCCCGAAACCCTGCTTCTATGATCTGCATATATAGGAGGAGCCACGTCATGAGCCAGGTGCAAGGTCACTGCGATCCACAATTTGAACGCGTCCGCGAAGAATTTGAGCGCAATTTTGTCGACCG
>JBCBGJ010000268.1:0-4029 GCA_038526925.1 Pseudomonadota bacterium | reverse complement strand
TTAATTGCGCTTGAATCTGGGGATTGGCTGTGGATATGAACGGGACAAAAGCTCCCAGGCAGTGTTTTCCACGAGACTCCGCGCTTAATAATGATAAGGCCTACGGATTATTTTTTCTGGGTTTGTAAATCGATATGGCCGATCCTGTTTCTTCACGATTTCTAAAAGTGCTTTCTGGGACCCCCTCGTCTCCAGTTCCCATCTGGATGATGAGACAAGCCGGACGCCATCTCCCAGAATATTTAGAGCTTCGGAGCCGCGCCAAAGACTTCCTCGATTTTTGTTATTCTCCCTCAATGGCGGCAGAGGCCACGCTTCAACCTATTCGGCGTTATGATATGGATGCAGCCATCCTATTCGCTGACATTCTGCTCATCCTGGATGCGATGGGTCTAGATGTGCGGTTCGAGAAAGGTGTGGGTCCAATTGTTGAAACCGTGAAAACAGAAGCGGATCTTAATCGCGCTCCTGTGGAAATGGCGGTTCAGAGATTATCGCCTGTCTATGAAACGGTAGACCGTGTGCGTAGCCAATTAGAGACAGACAAAGCGCTGATCGGATTTTGCGGCGCGCCGTGGACGGTTGCGCTATATGCGATCGAAGGCAGGGGCGGTACTGACAAGAGTTCTGCTAGAGGCTGGGCGTATAGCAAACAAGATTTACTCAAAGCCCTTCTTGATCGATTGGTCGAAATCAGCGCGCATTATCTCGCGGCGCAGGTCAAAGCCGGGGCAGACGCCCTGATGATTTTTGAGTCTTGGGCGGAAGGGCTGCCATCAGACCTGTTCCAGACGTTGGTCGTTGAGCCCAACGCGGCTTTGATTAAACGGTTGAGAGATATGGGCGTGACTGTCCCCATTATCGGGTTCCCGCGCGGCGCGGCGACAATGATTGGATCTTATACAGACCAAGTCCCGGTGAATGGAATTGGCCTGGATACGGCGATCAGCCCGGCGCATGTCCTGAAATCTGTCCCTGACTCCATTGCGGTTCAAGGACATCTCGATCCAGTTCTTCTGATCGAAGGTGGAGTTGCTATGGAACGTCGTGTCAGAGAAATCCTAGAAGCCTATCAAGGCCGGCCGCATATTTTTAATCTTGGTCATGGGGTCAGACCTGATACGCCGATTGCCCATGTTGAACGCGTTGTCGAGATCGTTCGGGAAAAGGCTTAGACCATGTCTCTCTATCTCTGGATCAAAGCGTTTCATGTCATATTCGTCATCGCCTTAATGGCCGGTCTCTTGATTTATCCGCGCTACAAACTTCACCAGCTCAGTTCGAAACCAGGCGATGAGCTGTTCGAGACGATGAAAGAAGCCTCCAATCGCTTGCGGAAGATCATCTTAAACCCAGCCCTGATCATTGTTTGGGTCTTGGGGATCACAATGCTTGTCATGAATCAGAGCCTACTCTCTGTCGGATGGATGCACGTGAAGCTTTTGCTTGTTCTGGTTCTTAGCGGTTTGCATGGCTATTTCATTTCGATCGGCAAGAAAATTGATCGTGGTGATGTCGCTCCGACTGCGAAAACAATGAAGATGCTGAATGAAGTCCCGTTCCTTGTTATGATCGGCGTTGTGATTTTGGCTGTGGTCAAGCCTTTCTAGCCTGTCACAGTCCTCCCTCTTGACCCCACGTCTTGTTTTGATCATATGCGGGTCAAGTCGCCGTCCGGCGCAGAGGCTGTTTCAAGCCGACTTTTCTCAAAAACAAATTTGGATACCGGCACCCTATGCCTGATACCGCACCCGAACTCGAACTTCCGTCACAAGTTTATTTGCGCGAGCTGAAAGCGAAATCTCCGACCGATCTTTTGGCCTATGCCGAAATGTTGGAGGTTGAAAACGCCTCATCCCTCCGAACGCAGGATATGCTCTTTGCAATCTTGAAAGAGCTGGCTGAACAAGAGGTCGAAATTATCGGCCGCGGCGTGGTTGAAGTTCTTCAAGATGGGTTTGGCTTCTTACGTTCGCCGGAGTCGAACTATCTTGCGGGACCTGATGATATTTATGTCAGCCCGAAGGTTCTGAAAAAAGCTGGTCTCAAAACTGGCGATACGGTTGAAGGCCCAATCGCAGAGCCAGGCGAAAACGAGCGCTATTTTGCGCTGACCGATGTCAGCTCCATCAATTTTGAAGATCCTGAAAAAGCTCGTCAAAAAGTTCACTTCGATAATCTGACGCCGCTTTATCCAGAAGAGCGTTTGCTCATGGAAGGACAAGATCCAACCAAGAAGGATCGTTCCGGCCGCGTCATCGATATCGTCTCGCCGATTGGTAAGGGACAGCGTGCGCTGATCGTTGCGCCGCCGCGCACCGGTAAAACCGTTCTCTTGCAGAACATCGCCGCCTCAATCGAAGACAATCACCCTGAGTGCTATTTGATCGTTCTCTTGATCGATGAGCGCCCGGAAGAAGTGACCGATATGAAGCGTTCGGTGAAGGGCGAGGTGATATCCTCAACCTTTGACGAGCCGGCCTCCCGCCACGTTGCGGTTGCAGAAATGGTGATCGAAAAAGCGAAACGGTTGGTTGAGCATGGGCGCGATGTCGTCATTTTGCTCGACTCGATCACGCGTCTTGGTCGCGCCTATAACACGTCTGTTCCGAGCTCCGGTAAAGTTTTGACCGGTGGTGTGGATGCCAATGCGCTCCAGCGTCCGAAACGTTTCTTTGGTGCCGCGCGGAATGTCGAGCATGGCGGATCATTAACGATTGTCGCAACAGCCTTGATCGATACCGGTTCGCGCATGGACGAAGTGATCTTCGAAGAGTTTAAAGGCACGGGTAACTCCGAAATCGTTCTGGATCGTAAAGTTGCAGACAAACGTACTTTCCCAGCCATCGACATCATGAAGTCGGGAACGCGGAAAGAGGAACTGATCACTGACAAGGTTCAACTTCAGAAGATTTATGTCCTTCGCCGGATCCTGAACCCAATGGGGACATCGGATGCGATCGACTTCCTGCTTGATAAATTGAAGCAGACGAAGACGAATGACGAATTCTTTGAGGCGATGAAGAACTAAACATGGCTCAAAGCCGGGACACGATTTGTGCTCTGGCAAGTGGTCCGCCGCCCGCGGCGATCGCGACTCTTCGCGTATCAGGGCCGGACGTTCGGACCATCATCAGTAAGCGATTTTCTAAACCATCGCTTGAGCCACGGCACGCGACCCTGGTCGAAATTCGTTCCGAGACTGGCGCGGTGATCGATGAAGGCCTGGCTATTTTTATGCCGGGACCTGCGAGTTACACCGGTGAAGACACGCTCGAGATAACCCTTCATGGCGGGCGAATGATTATTGAGCTCGCGCTAAACGCTCTGATGTCGGCGGGTGCACGATTGGCGGAGCCAGGCGAATATACGCGGCGTGCCTTTGAGGCGGGGAAGCTTGATCTCACACGCGCCGAAGCCGTCGCAGATCTGATCGATGCCGAAAGCGAAGCCCAATTGGGCCAGGCCCTTCGCCAAATGGGCGGCGCGCTGGAATCTCTTTATTCCGACTGGCGGATCCAGATGACAGAATCCCTGGCTCTATTAGAGGCCAGCATCGATTTCCCTGACGAAGAAGATGCACCCGACCGAGTCGATGGTCCGGTCGCGGATAAGATCAACGCACTCATTGTGAACCTGGATCGCGCACTTTCGGAAGGAAATATCACGGAACGCATTCGCGACGGCTTCCGGGTTGCCATCTTGGGCAAACCCAATGCTGGAAAGTCGACACTGTTAAATCAACTCGCCAACCGCGAGGCCGCGATCGTCACGGACATCCCAGGTACGACTCGGGATGTGGTTGAAGTCAGACTGACGCTAGGCGGCTATTTGGTCTGGATATCAGATACCGCGGGTCTTCGTGAAACTGATGATATTGTTGAGGCTGAGGGGGTTCGTCGTGCGAGGAAAGCCGGCGCCGAAGCCGATCTTCGAATTTGGTTGTTTGATGCACGAGACACTGTCGAAAATGACCAGGTCCAACCGGGCGACATAGTGGTTGTGAATAAGTCAGACCTCGCCTCCCCA
>JBCBGJ010000267.1:0-4034 GCA_038526925.1 Pseudomonadota bacterium | reverse complement strand
CAGAAACACTGTCGAGAAAACTCATCCCATCGGGATAGGTCTTTACCGTATAACCGGCATGACGGAGCATAAAACTTGCGGAGTGGCGGATCGCTTCATCATCATCGACCAAATAGACAATTCGGTTACTCATCTCCTGATGCTCCTTGATCTAGACGAAGCGTGAATTTGAATGCCGCGCCGCCTTTGCTTGAAGGCGCGTATTCGATCAATGAGCCGTGCGCATCCATGATCGTCTGACAAATCGATAGCCCCAAGCCCATACCGCCAGGCTTTGTGCTGTTAAACGCATCGAATGGCGAAGACTCATCGGCGCCCGGGATGCCGGGGCCATTATCCTCAACCGTGATTTGACCGAGACCTCCTTCAATCACGGCCGTGACCCAAATTTGAGGATTTGCCTTGTCGGAGAGCGCTTCAATCGCATTCCGGATCAGATTGACGATGACTTGCCGGAGCTGAAGCCGGTCCGCGAGCACGGAGGGAAAGTCTTTTGGGATTTGCGCGATGACCCGCGCCAGCTGTCCTTCAAACCCAACTTTGGCGAGGGAGGTTGCGTCCTCCACGACTTCAAGCAAATCAACCGGACGCATGTCCAACTCACCGCGTGAAACATAGTCGCGGAGCCGTCGCACAATTTGGCCTGCGCGGATCGACTGTGTCGCTGCAGAATCCAGCGCCTCTTGGATGAAAGCCAGCGTATCGGCATCAGCATTATCGAGCAAATCGCGCGCGGCTTCGAGATAGTTTGCGACTGCTGTTAGAGGTTGGTTCAGCTCGTGCGCCATGGCAGAGGCCATTGTGCCGACCGCGCTCAAGCGGGAGAAGTTGGCGAGCTCAACCTGCATCTGTGTGAGGCGCAGCGCGTTGGCCTGCTGCTCTGACATGTCGCGGATATACCCGGTGAACAGGCGCTCTCCATCAATCTCCGCTTCGCCGATTTTCAGTTCCACAGGGATCGATCTGCCATCGGCAAGTTTGGCTTCAACGATACGGCCGATCCCGATGATTTGCTTCTCGCCGGTTGAGAGGTAATTGCGAATATATTGATCATGGTGCGTTTCATTCGCGCCGGTCATCAGCATTGAGACATTCTTGCCGGCCACCTCATTCGCTGTATAGCCAAACAGGCGCTCAGCCGCCGCGCTGAAGGCGAGCATTAGCCCTTTTTGATTGATCACGATCATCGCGTCCGGCACTGAGGCGAGCACGCTGCGCATCAGCGGCTCGAGTGAGCGACGGTCGGCATATTGCCCACTTTTGTCGGTTAGGACGGGTTGCTGCTTATCTTCCATCAGCCAACCCTTGTAATGGGCGTCCGGCATGGATCAATCCGTCCGCACGGCGACAGAGCGACGCTCTCTCATCATCTGGTAGCCCGCGAACAAAACCAAGCCGAGCCCAACCGTGAACGCATAGCAACCCCAACAGTGTACCTGTTCAAAAACGCTTGCCTCAGACAGCGCCACATTCAGGGTTTTGCCATTGCAGGTGGGCAGCGCCAGCACCGGAAAGGCGCCGATATGGAGCCATGTTTTCAGGCCACCGACGGCCATCAATAGAACTCCGAACACAGCTTGAAGAGAAGACGGCATCACGCGCTCCTTAGATTGAGTATGCCTCCCTTCTACTAAGTGCGGCGGCGGCGCACATAGGGGAAACCCCTTATTCAGACGCGCTGCAGCCGCGGATATCCCTGCCCCAATCTGAAACCGCCCCGTTTTGGGGATTATCGAAGGGCAGAGCGACGATGACGCAATTGGTCGGATCTATCAGACGCGGAAACAACTCTAGCATTCTTGCCGTAGGAGCGCTGACAGGCGTCTTCCTGTTTTTTGCGTTGCTGATGGGTAGCTTCGCGAAAGACACGGGCATGGAAATTCAGGCGCTGACTTTCATGGTCTTGGCTGGCGCCTTCCTGGTTGGCACGGCGCTCTGGGCCGGCGGCCTGGTAGACCGCGATCCGTTTGATGAGAGCGAGTATGAAAACACGCTGGTAAAATTCGGGGTCGCAGCGTCCATGTTTTGGGGCCTTGCCGGGCTCTTGGTCGGTGTCGTCATCGCGCTGCAGCTTACCTGGCCAAACCTGTTTTACTTTCCAGAGTTCGGGTGGACCAATTTTGGACGTTTGCGCCCACTGCACACGAGTGCGGTGATTTTCGCTTTTGGCGGCAACGTCCTCTTGGCGACGAGTTTCTATGTTGTCCAACGCACTTGTCGGACGCGGATTGCGGGCGGGATGTGGCCCTGGTTTGTCTTCTGGGGCTACCAAATCTTCATCGTGCTCGCCGCCACAGGCTATTTGATGGGCATCACCCAATCGAAGGAATATGCCGAGCCTGAATGGTACGTAGATCTTTGGCTAACCTTGGTTTGGGTCGTCTATCTGCTCGTCTTCCTCGGCACGCTTTGGAAGCGGAAAGAGCCGCACATCTATGTCGCGAACTGGTTTTACCTCTCCTTCATCGTGACGATTGCGATGCTGCACATCGTCAACAATCTCTCCATCCCGGTTAGCCTAACCGGCTCCAAATCCGTACAGGTTTTTGCGGGCGTGCAGGATGCGATGACGCAGTGGTGGTACGGCCATAACGCGGTCGGCTTCTTTCTGACCACCGGCTTCCTGGCGATCATGTATTACTTCATTCCGAAGCGCGTGGATCGGCCGGTTTACTCCTACCGCCTCTCCATCGTGCACTTCTGGTCTTTGATCTTCATCTACATCTGGGCCGGGCCGCACCACTTGCACTATACCGCGCTACCGCAATGGGCACAGACGCTCGGCATGACCTTCTCGATCATGCTGTGGATGCCGAGTTGGGGCGGCATGATCAATGGCGTGATGACGCTGTCTGGCGCGTGGGACAAACTCCGCACCGACCCTGTTGTTCGCATGATGGTCGTCTCGCTCGCCTTCTATGGCATGGCGACGTTTGAAGGCCCGCTTATGTCCGTGCGCGCAGTTAATTCCCTCAGCCACTATACTGAATGGGGCATTGGCCACGTACATTCCGGCGCGCTTGGCTGGGTCGGCTATATCAGCTTCGGCGCCCTCTATTGCCTGGTTCCGTGGCTCTACAAGAAACAAGGCCTCTACTCGAAATCTCTGGTTGAGTGGCACTTCTGGATCTCAACGATCGGCATCATTTTCTACATGATCTCCATGTGGTTCGCCGGGATCATGGAAGGCCTGATGTGGCGCGCTTACAATGAGTATGGCTTCCTCGAATACAGCTTCGTTGAGACGGTTGAAGCAAAGCATATCAGCTACATCATCCGGATGGTGGGCGGCCTCCTATACTTCAGCGGCGCCGCGATCATGGCCTACAATTTGGTCCGCACCAGCCTGGGGCATGGCGAGGCGAAAGACCTCGATCCGGCCGCCAACACTTCTCTCGCAAACCCTGAGCCGCGCGCCGCGCTGGCACCAGCTGAATAAGGGACTGACCTCATGGGACTGATGAACAATCACGGTGTCTTAGAGCGCCATTCTTTGCTCCTCACCATCGGCATCCTAGTCGTGGTGTCGATCGGCGGGATCATCCAAATGGCTCCGCTTATGTATATGGATAATACGATCGAGAAAGTGGACGGCATGCGCCCCTACACACCGCTCGAGCTGAAAGGTCGCGACATTTATATTCGCGAGGGCTGCTATGTCTGCCACAGCCAAATGGTTCGCCCGCTCCGAGACGAAGTCGAGCGCTACGGCCACTATTCTTTGGCGGCCGAAAGCATGTACGACCACCCTTTCCAGTGGGGCTCCAAACGCACCGGTCCTGATCTTGCGCGCGTCGGCGGCAAATATTCTGCAGAATGGCAGGTGGATCACTTGGTGGATCCGCGCGCGCTGGTGCCAGAAAGCATCATGCCGCCCTACGCCTTCTTGATGGACAAGAAGCTGAAATATGAGGGCATTGAGGACCGACTCCGGACCGAGCGCATGGTCGGTGTGCCCTACTCCGATGAAATGATCGAAGCCTTTATCGTTCGGGTCCGCCTGCGCGAGGATATGACCTTTGGCGTTCTCGATC
>JBCBGJ010000266.1:0-4047 GCA_038526925.1 Pseudomonadota bacterium | reverse complement strand
GTTTACAAAGCGCTATCTATGGGTTTTGCGAGACGCGCTTCCGGACAGCAATCTTGGGCGTCCAGACATTCTCGAACAGCTTATGATCGACTTTCATTTTCCGGTGATCGCTTTCGAAAACCAAGTCTTCAAAGGTGGCATGAAAGCCCTGAGACGGGTCAATGCGGCGACCTTGGAAGACCAAAAACTATCTCATGAGGATCGAGAATCTGCCCGTCGGTTTAATCACAGCCGCCGCGACCTGCTTGCGTTATTGGTGGAGTGATAAGTGGTGGGTCTTGGTGAAATGAAAGATCGGAACAGCGTGAGCGGCCACAGCGCCGGGTCGATCCATGCCTATTCGAAACATTGGCAACGCCCTGCGGCGACAGAAGAAATCGCTTTTCTGGAGCTTCAGGCTGGCGGAGATCCGCTTAGTTTCGACTATTTGGGATTTGCCTGGGCGACCCTGATGGACGGCCTCAAAGAACGCACAAGCGCGTCAAAAGATATCTTACAGACGCTGCTACAAACGCATCAATCCTTCGACAATGAGAGCCCTCGAAAGCGAGCAACCGTCGCGCAACATATCAGGGCGATTAATTATTTCGATCTCTTCAAAGCCCTCGGCATTACCGATGTGTTTTGGGCGCATGCTGTGAACAGTTATGAAACTTCAAGGGGGATCCGGATTCACCCGTTCCCGCTCTATCCAGCACAAGCGACGGACTACGAAGGCAGCAAGACCTCCGAGAAACGTCATCTCGCGAACTTTGTTGGGGCCTTTAATCCGACCATATATCTCTCCAATGTGCGGGCCGTGATTTTTGCGGACGAAGGTAAGTTCGCAGACCTCCACATTATCAAGCGCGATCGCTGGCACTTTGACCGCGCCGTCTATGATGAGCAAATCGGGGGGCGCGCCGCTTCGGACGCTCAAATAACGGCCGAGGCGCGAATGAAACAGGAATATATCGACGCCATTCGTCAATCCTGGTTCACGCTATGCCCAACCGGATCTGGGCCGAACAGTATCCGTATTTTTGAATGCTTAGCTTTGGGCTCAATCCCGATTGTCTTGTCGCGTGAACTAAGGCTTGTCGGCGCCCAAGATCTGTGGGATCGAGCGGCGATTATTGAAGAGGACTCTGAAGACGGATATCGGCGCGCGATTGAACGCGCCCGGCGCATGTCTGAAGCAGAGCGAGTAGAAATGATGTCGGCTGGAAAAGTCTTATTCGACCATGTTGGCCCAGGCGCTTTTGGCGACATCATTCGACAGGGCATGGCATGATCGACCCGGCGTCCGAGGGGTACATTCTGATCGCGGCCAACAAGCACCATTATTTGGAGCTTGCTGTGTCGGCGGCGTGTTCGCTGAAATACAATGATAATCGCCCGATCGCTTTGATGATATCCGGCGGCCTGTCCGTCCCGAAATGCTATTCCGGCCTGTTTGATCATATCGTCGCGTTCGATCCGGGTCCGCCTTATGACGGCATGTTCGTTCGCCGATTTGTCCTGGAACAGTATAGCCCCTTTGCGCGCTGCATGCATATCGACGCGGACTGTCTGCTGATTGGCGACAACATTGATCGCTTTTGGAAGCTGTTCTCGGACCGCCCTTTCGGCGTCATGGCAAACCTGAAAACGTCCGGAAAATGTTATCGCGATACGCTCGACATTGATGAAGTGGTGCAAGCTGGCTTGGCGCCAGGCGTCTACATTACGAATTGGGGCGTTTTTTATTACGAGAACACGGGGAGCAATATCGTCCTTCAAAAAGGCCGCGACCTGCTGGAAATGATGTTGAACGATGATGAGGCGTTCAAAACCTCATACTTCTCCCGCCCCGGTCAACTCAGCGATGAACCGCTTTGGGGCATTGGTCTCGCGCAAACCGACATTGACGTACCAGAGCACAATTACGGCGCGCTCTTACAGCTCACCTCACCCAATACCAGCAATCATGACTTCGACTTTGCTGGCCGCAAATTCCACGCCCGCAAGGGCGGTATCCCGAAAGCCAAGGGCGAGATCTATCACTTCGCGGCGATGAACCCGCTCGACGGATATTTAGACGGCACGCGCTTTTATCGTGAGCAATTCCAAGTTCCGCTGCCCGGTATTTCCACAAATGAAGGTACGATCTTAACGCCCAGCGACTGGACCAATGACGTCCAAGCTGCTGCCGCGCAAATGATGGATGGAACGAGCCCGGCCTTTGAATTCACTCTCGCCGACTAACCCGAAAGCGGTATGAAATGACACGATTTATGGTTCCCGACTATGTCTATAAGGCGCGCGAAACACAGACCGAAATCTACAAAAAAACCGTCACGGATGAGGATGTCGCATTTCTGGAACAGATGTTCTTCGAACAACCTCGATTCTATCCAGACGAGCTAAAAGCCAATCTGCCTCGCTTCGAATATGTCGTTCGTGCAAGCTATATGTATATGCACAGTCTCGCAGCACGGCTCCGATTTGCAGATAAGGAGCACATTGTTTCCGCTGGCGATAAAAATTACGATTGGAAATACCTCGCAGAGCCGATTGCCCGCATTCAGGATCCAGTTTTCATCTGCGCAGGCGCCGGGATTAATATCAGTTTCGAAATCGCATTGGCGCAGCAATTTCCGAACGCTCGGGCGGTCATTCTCGATCCGTCACCACAATCGGTGAAACATTTTGAAAACGTCGAACTGCCCGAGAATTTGAGCTTTGTGCCGGTTGGATTGGCCGGCAGCGACAAAGTCCTGAAATTCTTCAGACCAAATTTGCCAGGCGTTGGTTCGCTCTCGACGATGCAACTCAACCCAGGGAACGATTTCTTTGAGTTGCCCGTAAAGTGCGTAAAAACGCTCCTCGCGGAAATGAACGCTGCGCCAGATCAGCTCGCGATGCTCAAGTTTGACATTGAGGGGGCCGAACACGAGGTGGTCGATCACTTGGTGACGGAAGGGATCTATCCAGATCAGATCGCATTCGAGTTTGACCAACCGATACCGCCTTGGACAATTGAAGAGACCCTCCGAAAACTACTCGCAGTGGGGTATGAAGTGTGCGCATTTTGGGAACTGAATGTTCTATTGAGGCGGGCGCCGAAATCCTGATATAGGCACGCGGCGCAAACAGATAAGATTGAGCTGGGCTGGCTCGACAAAACAATGAATGAAATAGGGTTGGGGTGATTTATGGGTAAGCTCAAGAATTGGTGGTTCATTCATGGTGCGGGTCGCACCGGGACGACCTATATGCTCGGCCTGTTTAACTCGAACGCTTTAAAGTTTGCATCTGATCCTGGCTTGGGCCGGGTGCTCAACCATGCTGAACGGGTCGTTGGCCTAGATCTCGATCGCTATTTGTCCGATCTTTCTGACAATATGCATGAGAATGCGAAGAATGGCTGGGGCCGGCAAATTGATATGGTTTACAAGCAAGCGAACAGCTCGGTTAAGGAGTATCGCTATCTGGTCTCCATGTTTGGGCCGCCCGCCCGTTCGCTATTCTGCATGCGGGCCCCAGGCGGGTTCATGACGTCGGCGACCAAGAAGTTCGATGCCCATCCGGCGCAGCTCAGAGACGCCTACATCAAAAGCTTCGATCTTTACGCCGAAACCGGCGGCGATATCCTGCACTATGGGCCGCACCTGACCCGCGAAAATGTCGCCAGTTATTTGGAAGCGATCGATTTTCCCAGGAATGCCATCACCTCCGAACGCCTCAACACGTTTCGGTATTCCGGCACTGACGATAAAAAATTAGGCTCTCCGGAAATGCATACAGCTTATCGAAAATGCATCGCTGAGGCGTCTAAACAATCGGATACATTCGCAGATCTGGCCTATCTCGCCGTAACGTGATGTAAGACCGCATATTCCAGCAGAACGGAGCGTTCATGCGATATCCTACCCTTCAGCAGTCCCTGCGAATTAATCGTGAGATCGCCCCTGGCGCCGTCGAAAAGGTTATCGACATCGGCGCGCAGCGCAAAACTGATTTTTTGATGGATGTTTACCCAGATAAACACCATCACTTGTTCGAACCCGTTTCCACCTACCACCC
>JBCBGJ010000265.1:0-4055 GCA_038526925.1 Pseudomonadota bacterium | reverse complement strand
AGGCCAGACTGAACGCGCATCTCGCGACCGACATCGCCAACCGTCCGGACGCGATCATCGCTGATTTTCTGGAGATCTTCGTCATACTTTGGGACTTTCGATATTTGCTGCGCGATCCGCTGGCGGCGCTCAACGATGACGATACGGTCCGCGTGCGTTTGAGAGAAACTCTGCAAGTCATTGAAGAGAGCGCTGAGGCTCGCATCCTGAAGTCTGCTCAAGCCGGATACATTGATTTGAAGAATGCCGATGTACGATCGCTCGCGGTCTCCTGCACTCTTATCGGTCGGTATTGGTTCGACTATGCACGCGTTAGATATTCCGATGATACTCATCCTCTGAATTTACGACTTGGATGCACGGAGCAAATGCTCGCGGTTTTACAGCCCTACTTCACGAAGACGGCGCACGAACTGATAGCAACTTTCAAATCCGAACAGCTCGGTACAGCGTAGCCTTACCCGTTCGCCGCTTGGCGAACAAAATCGAATGCAATCCTCTGAGGTTGGATCGAACTAGGACGATCATCCAAATCGGACGACTTCTGACAACGCCCCCATTCTAATTTTATCAAGACCGAGCGATTTTAGGGCATCATCGATCCGATTGATCGCCCTGCCGCTTTAGAAATCCCTACACCTCGAGCCTTACTTCTCTTAGGGGAGCTCTCGCCGCGCGGCTATTGATAATGCGAATGGAAGTATCGACCATGCAATTAAAACCGCATAGTAATTTAGCGGCGAAATCAGCTCCCACCAAGTGGACGCCATCATTCCGACGCCCATAATCATATGCGCCAGGATTCCCCAAACAAGGCTGACCAAAAGCACGGTCCGCCGGGCCGGAATGCGCCAGTAAGTGAAAGTCGCCAGTGGGATAAAAACCAGAATTGAGCTTAGTAAACCTGGATTGTAACTTAGCGTCGAAACACCGACAACGATGTGAACAAGCGCATTTATGATCACAATCGCTGCTAATGCGAAGGTGGGAAAAATCCTTTGAGGAGCTTGCCAAATTGCGACCGCTGCGACCAACCAAACCAAGGATGTATTGATAACGAATATCGCCTCCGCGGTTAGGGGTCCGGTTTGGCTTGGAGAGAACGATAAAACGCGCTGAACAAGTGAGTTGATGCTACCCTGAAACGCATACTCATTGCCGAATAGATCGATCCAGTGTTCTTCAAACTGGTGAATGAGATAAGCGGCGAATAATAGCAGAGCGAGAAATTTCGGGGCTCGAAAGCTTGTTGCGCTAATCGGCCCGTGGAACGTTAACGCAATGAAGAACAACATGGGCAGCAAAAAAGTACCGAGTTTCATCCAATGCTCTACGAGAAACGGGGTCTGGCCAATCGGGATCCACAAAAAGGCAAACACGATTAAAAGCGCGATCCCTTCGACTGCATTCTTCGTCATATTGAGTTTTCCAGTCCGGGTTTTTTAAATCTACTGCTGACGCTCCAGGTCGCGCACCGATCAAGTCGGGCATGTTAGTATTGTATTCTCTTTACAAGTGTTCGGCTAACGCACCAACGCGCACGCTATGTGCAAAACGTTGCCTTCCGCAAAGGCCGTTTAACGAACAATAATGACGTGCCATGCATCGTTTCGGTGATGTGAAATCAGCGTGTCGAAGCGAAATTGAAGGAGCATTAAAGTGCTGACTCTCCCAATCAAAACTGTGATGAGCATAGTGATCTCTATGATGTTTGTTGCGGCCTGCGCGACGGTGGCGACAGCGGACAATTCGCAGCAATACGCTTGGACGAAAGACTCATATGAGCCGTATCCTCTTCCTAATTTCGTAGACGACATAGACCGATATCCAGAGGCTGCACCGCCGCCCGAGGCCGTAAATCGGCACGGCGAAATAGAGTATATCGGGAACGGCAAATTTGGCGCGCATTGGTTTGTCGATATTGAAGGTGCCGTTTGGCATGTCGTCACCGCGGGAGATCGTTCGAAAGAACCGGTCCTGTTCATTCACGGCTATCCGGACACTTGGTTTGCGTATCACAAAGTCATGGCGGAATTAGCGGAAGACTACTATGTGATCGCAGTCGACACATTAGGATACGGACAGTCTGACAAGCGACACGAAATCGACGTCAGTTATGGCGCTGTGGCCGCCAGTTTGATCAAACTTCTGGACCGCATGCGCGTCGACAGGTTTAACTTAATCTCCCACGATCGTGGAAGCGTGATAAGCGATCATCTGATCGCATCCGATGGCATGAGCAAGCGCATCAATGCGTTCCTGCGCATGCAACAGTCTTTCGACCAACCGCATGGTCTTCCACGTCCGCCGCACGCACAGATGGCGACGCCCGAGTTTCATAGCGCGGACAATATGATCCGAAATATGTATGCTGGAGACTATGTTTCCGTAGTGTTGCCAGAGAGCGAACTTGCCAGGCTCGAATGGGAGTGGGGCTTCGTGGGCACAGCCGAGGCATCAGCGCGAACTTTTCAAGGCACAAGTTTCGATCAAGAATTGGACTTTCGTATGGCCAACACCATTCCGAACATGACGATGCCCGTCCTGATCGTTCAGGGTACTCGAGACCCAGGACAACATGCTGAGGAGTATTTCCGGTCCGCCGATGTGATCCCCAACGGCAGGGTTGTTCTGGTTGATGCGAACCATTTCATACACACAGAAGATCCGAAACTCGTCGCCGACTTGGCGCGCGACTTGTTTGAAAACCTAAACGCCAACCGGATAGAGAAGATATCAACGCATCCCGTAAGTTTTTTACATCCTGAAAAGCATCAGTAATGCGTAGCTCTCAGGAAAACCGGCGAATGGGAAATGTTTCTTCCACTGAACATTGTATTTCTTTCGCACCTTAGGACGGAGCTTCACCAATCCTCGATTTGCTCAAGCGCTTCCAAGCGAGCGTTAATAGCGTCGTTGCCATCATCTGGGCTGAAATCGGACTTTCGTTATGTCCGGTTTTAGGAATTAGTTGCCAAGCAATCGGTTGCTAATCCCGGAATAAGAGAATCTTACGCCCACCCCGGATACGTAGCGTTGGACACGATAGTTCTTTCGTTACTTGCGAGAGAACCAATCAACCTAGTGAAATATCCATGGCGTCGCCGACAACGCGCCCAATCTCTTCAGCCGCTTTTTGCGCCGCTGAATTCGTCAGGTGTGCATAACGCTGCGTTGTCGCAAAACTCTTATGACCTAAGAGAGCGCCTATCATAGGAAGTGAGAGGCCTTTGGCCGCTCCAAAACTAGCAAAGCTGTGACGCAAGTCGTGCATGCGAACGTCTTCGAGGCCAGCTTCGCTTCTTATCTGGCGCCATATTTTACCCAGTCCCTGATAAGCGGCGGGCCCAGTAGAGGCTGGAAACACCCATTTTTCATGTTCTCGTGGCTGCAAATCGAGCAAGTCTAGCGCGAGCTTGGAAATCGGCCGAACTGACATTCCTGTCTTAGTATCGCCGAGCCGCAAAAAACCCTGATCAAAGTCAATCTCAGACCATTTGAGCTCTGAAATTTCGGAACGCCGCGCTCCGGTTAGCGAAAGCAGCCGGATAATTGTAACGGCTTGTTTCGCGTTTTCACGGCTTTCCCAATTCTTGAGAACCTCTCCCAGGCGCCTCGCCTCGGCTTCCGTCAGGAAGCGTTCGTTGTTTTTGCTCGGAGCAAGTCGCACACCCTTGCAAGGGTTGCGATCTAGAAGCTCGTGTTCGACGGCATACGCGAATACGCTCGATAAAATTCCTATGGTCCTTTTGGCCGTTCCGGCACCACCGCTTGCACGTCTCACGCCACGTGGCTTCGTTTTCTTTTGGGTCTTTGTTGCCCCGCTGGTGATTTGGTCTCGCACGTTAGCGATATCGGCGAATTTGATCTGGTTGATCGGTTTCTTGCCCAACAGCGGCAAAACGTGAATCGTCAAACGGTCCACATCCAATTTTACGTTAGCGGATTTGCGCAATGCACCTGTGCGTCGGCTAATATGAGCGGCTTTGTTCTGCCAAGTTTCGAAGAGCAATCAGTAGAAGATGGCGCCCAGACGTTTGCTGAGCTTTTCGAAA
>JBCBGJ010000264.1:0-4069 GCA_038526925.1 Pseudomonadota bacterium | reverse complement strand
GCGCAGCAAGCTCAGGGGCAAATCAGCGCCACGGACGCCGACCCCAGCGTTTATGAGACGATCACCGTCACCGCCGAGCGGGTTGAGCAAACGGCGCAAGAAGTCGCGGCATCCTTGTCAGTTGTGACTAAAGACGATCTCATAAAAAGCGCGGTTCAATCGCTTCAGGATATAGATCAAATCGTCCCAAACATGGTGCTGAGTGATCAAGGCTCACCTAGATTTGCGATCAACTCCATCCGAGGCATCGGAGATACGGTTCGAGACGATTACTTTAGCAATACGATTGGCATTTACTTGGATGGTGTGCCTCTCACCGCGGCTGAGTTCTCTCGTTCGATTGGTGACGCCGAAAGACTGGAAATCCTGCGCGGCCCCCAGGGCACGCTTTATGGACGAAACACACCAGCAGGCGTCATAAATATTGTCTCACGTGCGCCGGAGGATGAACTAAGACTAGATCTGAGCGCCGCAGCCGGAAATTTTGATCAATTCGGAACAAGCGCGCGTTTAACTGGTGCTTTGGTTCCGGGGACACTCTCCGGAAAAGTCTTCATTGACTATCAAAGCCGCGATGGGTTTACCGATTATGCAACCGACACGTTTGGAAGCATTGATGATCTGGAAGCGTTTACAGCCTCAAGCACATTGCGCTTTACGCCAGACCAGCAGACCGTCGCCACGCTGACAGTCTCGACCGAGCAAGTTGATCAAGGGGCTTACCCCTTCCAGCCATTTGCTGATTCCAGACTGCGCGAAGTCGATATCGCGCCCCCCAATCGCGAGGACCGCGACATGCAGAATGTCGCGCTAAACATCACCCGTACGTTCGGCGCCGTCGAAGTCCAATCCATCACGGGATACCGCACCTATGAAGTGACCTCCAATCAAGACTTAGGATACAATCCACTGATCACCATGTTCGGCGGCGGGACGACGTCGTCGCTGGAGAATGGCGAACAATTCACGCAAGAGCTTCGTCTCTCCAGCCCGGCAAACGTTGGTAAATTTCGCTGGCTGGCAGGTTTATTCTACTCCACCGATACTCTGGATTACGACTACACGTTCAATATTCCAGCGTTTGGCGGTGCCACCACGCTTGAGACGGAGTATGAGCGACAGGAACTGTCTGGCTATGGGGAAGCGACGTGGCAGGTTTTCGAGGCGCTGCACTTAACCGCGGGCGTTCGGGTTTCTGAGGATAAGCATGAGCTGAGCAACAATCTCGGCCCAGATGCGGATGACACTTACTCAATAGTGACCCCAAAACTCCGCGCCGCATGGCGGTTTTCGCCGGATAAGCAGATCTATATTCTCGCGACGCGCGGCAGCCGGTCCGGTGGTTTTAATCGCCTCACGACAGGCGATGCTTTTGATCCCGAATATCTCTGGAATTACGAGATCGGTCTTAAGTCGCAATGGCTTGATGACAAACTGCTCGTCAACGCTGCGTTGTTCCAGATTGATTGGACCGATCAGCAAATCAGAACCTTGGTAAGCCCCGGCGTATCCGAAATCTCCAATGCAGGTGCGTCAGAGAATATTGGTGGAGAACTCGAATTTCAATGGTCGCTGGCTGGCGGTCTCGAACTGCGTGGTTTTGTGGGCTTCAACGATGCTGAATATACAGAGTTTATAAGTGCGGACGGTGTTGATCTGTCGGGCAATTCGCTTGTTAGTTCGCCGGACTATACCGCTGGCCTATCCGCGCAGGTTTATATTCCAACGCCGAACACGTCTTTCGATCTTTGGATCCGTCCTGAATTGAGCTTCGTGGGCGATCAGTTCTTTGATCCGGAAAACCGGCTTGAACAGTCTGCTTACGAACTTGTGAATCTCAACGCAGGCTTGGAGTTCGAGCAGTTCTCGGTTTCTGCCTTTGCCAAAAACCTCTTTGACAAGGACTATATCGCTTATGGTTACACCGACGGCATTAGCCGGTTTGATTTAGCTGTTGCCGGCGCACCCCAAACTTTTGGTCTACGGTTCGATGCAAGTTTCTAGTGTGATCGAAGACCGCTCAGACAGACCTGATATCAAAACATGGCTTTTGGTCTTCGCACTGTATGTAACGCAAGGCGTTCCGCTTGGCGTCGCGTTTGAAGCTTTGCCGGCAATTTTGCGCGCAGAAGGGATATCGCCCGAGGTCATCGGATTCGTTGGAATTATGATTTTGCCATGGGCTTTGAAGTTCCTCTGGGCCCCCCGTGTTGACCGATTTAGTGGTCAAAATCCACGAAAACGCCGGGCCTTCATTATCCCCATGCAACTCTTGCTTGCCGGTTTGTTCTTTGCCATCGCGGTATGGCCGAAGTCCGCCGAAATCAGCATGGCCGTGCTCATTATCTTATTTATCGCAAATATGGTCAGCGCGACCCAGGATATTGCGACTGATGGCCTGGTCATCGAAGAGATTGGGAAAGCAAAATTTGGATGGGTCAATAGCATTCAAATTGGAGGCTTTGCCGCGGGCATGCTGCTCGGCGGAGCAGCAACGTTGGCGTTGTATGACTGGGGTGGTTGGACGGCCAGTTTTCTCATTCTGGGCGCTGGCACACTTCTCACGCTGCTACCGTTGATTTTCTATCGACCGCCTAGCCCCGAGAATGCACCACACGGGCCCGATCCTGACCTGATGCGCCCGAGTATACAGCGATTTTTCTCACGAAAACATGCATGGCTAATGGTTTCAGTCGCGGCAAGTTTCTATTTCGCGCGGGCTGTTGCTGGGAGCATGACTGGGCCGTTTCTTGTCGATAAATCCTTCGCGCTCAGCACAATCGCGCTCATCAATGGGGTTGGCATCGTAACGGTCACCATCGCTGCGGCCGGGTTAGCAGGTCTGATTATTCAGCAAATCGGCGCTACAAAAACCGCGATTGGGTCCGGCCTCCTCGCGGCGGTGACGCTATTTTTCTGGCTCATTCCATCGCTCAATGCTGAGCCTTCGCTCGCGCTGATCCTAACGGTGCTGATCGCGAACGGCATTGCTTCAGGCGTGGCTTATGTCGCTTTCTATACGCTCTTCATGAACTGGTCCTCAAGCGATCAAGCCGGTACCGATTTTTCAATCCTGCAAAGTACCGAAACTATTACCAATATCATAGCAGCGATTAGCGCCGGGACTGTGGTCGGTTTATTGGGGTATTCGGCGAACTTTACGATCGCTGGAGTCCTCGGAATTGCGCTCATTTGCTGGATCATCACCGCAATTTTTCGACTCAAAACGTCTGATGAAATCGCATCTCGTAAATGATAGACCCGTTTTGTGTCTCCGGCTCGAGATTACGACTGGCTCCACAATAAAAAAGGGAGGTCAACCCATGAGAAAACTAATTGCTCATATCCTATCCTACGTCTTTGGCTTATTAAAAGTTTTGGGTCTCGATCGAAACCCGCTGCCAAAACAGCCAGCATTTAAGCTCTACGGAACCGTTGGTGATGTTTTCGCTGGCGGTATTTGGATGCATGAAAACACAAATTGGGAAATGCACCCAGACGGCGACGAGGCGCTGACATTGATAGACGGCCGCATAGACATCATTGTTGAAACCCCGGCGGGGCAGGACCTTATCTCACTCCATCCTGGCGAAAGCTGTGTCGTCCCTAAAGGATTATGGCATCGCCAAATCGTCGTAGAACCAGGGTGCCTCTTGTTTCACACATACGGGAACACAACACGACATAGGGATCTATTACCCAATTAAGCTCATTAGGGGGCGACCGGCATCATTCAGTTTGAAGTGATATGTTTCTAGACACCTATAATCTTTGCTGAGACATCCAATAAAAATCACGGGCGAGGAGCATTATCGGTGACTTTGTTCTCGCGGTTCGAGAGTATTAAATGTGAAAATGGGCGAAGAGCGTCATAGCTGATTTTGCTCTTTTGCGACGGCTCAAGTTTGGTGGAACTATTTCATACTCCGCCGGTATGCGGACGGTCGATATCGTCTTAAGGTCATCCAGAAACATCTTATTGGAGCAAGCAATGTATATCGCGATGAACCGCTTTCGTATCACCAAAGGTCAGGAAGAGGCATTTGAGAATGTGTGGAAATCCCGGGAC
>JBCBGJ010000263.1:0-4093 GCA_038526925.1 Pseudomonadota bacterium | reverse complement strand
TAATCTTCTCGGCGTCGATTTCGTTGAGCTGACAGAGGATGAGCGCCGCCCTCACCGGCGAAGTCGGACGCCCAATCCTCGGCCGCGAAGCCAAGCTTGACGCGCTTGACGACGCAGCCTTTGCGAATGGACTGAACCGTCAAGATGCTGTGGCGATGGGCGATGGTGCGAATGATCTCGCCATGATTGAGGCCGCGGGTCTAGGCCTTGCTGTGCATGCAAAACCAATCGTTGCGGACGCCGCGGATGCAGCCATTAACGTCACCGATCTGACCACGGCGCTCTATTTTCAAGGCTACTCAGATAGCGAGATTGTCTGGCGCGGCTAACGCTTAGCCGCGAACATCGACATCGATGGCTTGGAACGTCGTTTGACGATTGCGATAAACGCGCACCAACAAAGGTTGTCCTTCTCGGTCCGCGGCTTTATCCATCGCTAATAAAGCCTCTTCCGGCGTTTCGATGACCTCAAACGCCATCTCCATGACGACATCACCCTTGCGCAATTTGCCAAAGCTTGGCCCGCGCGGAGACACCGAGCGCACGAGGACGCCATTGATATCGCTTGGGATGCGATAACGCCTGCGCTCATCCTCTGTCAGCTCAACGAAATCGACGCCGAGAAGATTATCCGTCAAGGTGCTTTCGGTCTCAATGACTTCATCTTCGTCGTCATCTGAATCCGCGTTCAACTCGCCCAGTTCAAACTCCACGATGAGCGTTCGGCCATCACGGATGAGTTCCACGCCGACTGTTTTACCGATCTCGGTATCCGCAACGATGAGGCTCAACGCGCGTTCATCTTCAACCTTGCGATCATCAAAGTTCACAATCAGATCACCAACTTCGAAATTCGCTTTAGAGGCAGGACCATCGTCAGTAATACGGGTAATGATCACTCCCGTCCCCTCCTCCAGCCCGTAGGCTTGGGCGAGGTCTCGATCAGCGTTTTGTATGTTTACGCCAAACCACCCACGACGCGCTTTGCCGAATTCCACCAATTGTTGGCTAATCTGATTTGCGAGGTTGGACGGGATCGAAAACCCGAGACCGACCGAACCGCCCGTTGGCGTGATAATCGCGGTGTTAACGCCCAAAACTTCACCATTCAAATTGAACAAAGGCCCGCCCGAGTTGCCAGAGTTAATCGCAGCATCGGTTTGGATGTAATTGTCATAATTACCGGAATTGATGTCTCGGTTACGCGCCGAAACGATCCCAACGGAGACAGATCCGCCGAAGCCAAACGGGTTCCCGATCGCCATGACCCAATCACCAACTTCAGCGCTTTCGCTATCGGCCCATTCGACGAACGGAAACGGTTCATCCTGTTCAACTTTCAGGACCGCAATATCGGTGGCTTCATCGGTACCGATGAGTTCCGCGCGGAGCGTGCGTCCGTCGGAGAATACAGCATTGATCTCGTCCGCGCCGGTGATCACATGATCATTGGTGACGATTAGGCCGTCAGCTGAAATTACAAAGCCAGACCCGAGTGCGCCTTCTTGGCTGAACCCCTCAGGGTCGCGTCCAAAGAATGGGTTGAACTCGCTCAGGGGCTCGCCGTCTTCAAACATCGGCAAGTCATTCGCGATCACCTTAGAGGTCGTGATGTTCACCACGGCGGGCATGAGCTGTTTGGAGAGCTGCGCAAAACTATCTGGACGCGCCTGCTGATCCTGCGTCTCAATCGGTCCCAATATATCCGACAACGATTGTCCAGACGCCGTATGGGCAGCGAGCATAACAAGAGCAAAAGCGGAAACGGTTTTGCGCATCAACGGGTTCTCCTACAGATGTAACGCATCTTACCCCTAACTAGGGCGTTATCTGGGCAGCGTGCAAGACTTTGTCACCCACCAAACCTCACCATTACGTAAAGGAGCAGCGCGCCAATCGCCATTGACCACAATCCGGACTTTCGAATCGTGTTTTCGGGCATCTCTGACAGCCAAGCGCCAAAGCGTTTCATCGCATCTGGCATCCCGGCATAGATGGCGCCCTCTAAGAGGAACCACATTCCAACGCCCGCGAGAATTATTGTGAGCATATCAGCCGCTCCCGAATCAAAAAGACCCGCCGCAGCATAGGCTGGGCGGGGCTAAATAGATATGGCGTGAACGCTTAACGTCGGGCTGTGCCGTTGGCGCGCGCCTGTTCGATAAACTCGTCGCAGAGGCCAAGATTATCTGGACCAACAACAAGTTGCGTGCCTTGCGTGAAAGCCTGCTCACAGGCAATCAAAGCCCGCTGGAAGCGGAAGAATTCACGGTCTTGCTCATATGCTTGCGCGTAAATCTCGTTCCGCTGCGCATCGCCTTCACCGCGAATTTGCTCTGACTCACGGCGCGCTTCAGCGAGCAGGACGGTCCGCTCACGTTCAGCTTCCGCACGCACGAGTTTCGCGCGCTCGTCACCTTCAGCTCGAATTTGCTCGGCTTGCTGGTTTCGAGTAGCCGCCATCCGATCAAAGACGCGTTGCGATACGTCTGGTGGAAGATCCACGCGTTTGATACGGACGTCGATGATGTCGATGCCCCGACCAGCGATCGAGTTGCTGAGATTGTCTCGAATCTCGTCCATCAGTTCAGAGCGCTGTCCAGAAATAATCTCTTCCGGCAGCTGACTACCAAGTGCGTTACGGATCGCAGTATCAGTAAAGCGCAGAAGCTGGTTCTGGGCTTCACGCTGCGTTCCTAAGCGCTGATAGAATGCAAGAGGTTCAGAAATCCGCCAGCGTACAAACGCATCAACGATGAGCTGTTCTTGGTTAGACGCGAAGACTTCAATGTCTGGCACGTCTAATCCGAGATTTCGCTTATCGTAGGTCACGACAGACTGAACAAATGGGATCTTGAATTTCAGACCCGCCTCGTCCGTACCAGGCTCGTTATATGCCTCAACAGCGGCACCAACTTGCAGGACGAGCGATTGTTGGCGCTGATCGACGATGAAGAATGAATTGAGCACGGCCACGAGGGCGGCGATTACGGCAACGATGCCAATAACTCCAAACGGTTTCATGACTAGTTCCCTCCACCGGTTCGGTTGACGCGATCCAGCGGCAGATAAGGAACTGCGCCAGAGTTGCTATCAAGGATAAGCTTATCGGTACGGTTCAGAACACGCTCCATCGTTTCAAGATACATCCGCTCACGCGTCACTTGTGGTGCTTTACGGTACTCAAGCAGAATTTGAATGAAGCGATCTGCTTCACCGGTCGCATCCGCAATCACGCGGTCACGATAGGCTTGCGCATCCTGTAGGATTTGCTGCGCTTCACCACGTGCACGCGGAACAATGTCGTTCGCATAGCGGTTCGCCTCTTGGACCAAACGCTCAGCGTCCTGACCGGCATTGATAACGTCAATAAAGTCTGCGCGGACCGGTGCCGGTGCAAGCGCTTCTTGGATCTCGACGTTTTCAATCTGAACGCCTGCGCCATAGTCAGCGAGGAGTTCCTGGAGCTGATCACGCACTATGTTCGCAATCTCACCACGGCCGGTTGTCAGCACCGCATCCAGTGTCGATTTCCCGACCACTTCGCGCATAACGCTTTCTGCAGCCGCCTTAACCAGCGGCGTTCCGTTATCGATGTTGAGAATGAAATCCTGCGGATTCTCGCCGTCATAGTACCAAAAGACACGGAACTGGACGTCGACAATATTCTCGTCGCCCGTCAGCATCAGGCTTTCGCCTTGGTTGATACCAATTTGGGTTTCTTGCTGGCGCTCTGATGGCAGCACTTCGTGCGTTTCGATCGGTGCAGGCAAGTGCACATGAAGACCCGGCGCGAAGTTTTTCTGGTACTCACCGAAGCGGAACACAGCTGCCCGCTCGCCTTCGTCCACGATCACGACGCCAGTCGCGAGCCATGCCACCAGCGCGACGACGCCAAGCACTAGGAAACCGCCTGGCCCAAGACTAGGTCCGCCTCGACCACCACCGCCGCCACCGCGGCCGCGTCGTGAGAAGCGTTCCTGCATCTTACGCATTTGTTCTTCTATGTCAGAGCCACCGCCTTGGCCGCCGCCACCTCCACCGCCGGGTCGACCCCAGGGAGAGTTGCCGCCGGGTCGACCCCAGGGAGAGT
>JBCBGJ010000262.1:0-4113 GCA_038526925.1 Pseudomonadota bacterium | reverse complement strand
CCTGATCGCGCAAAAACTGACGGAAGCGGGCGCCGCGCGGGCGGGCATTTTCCTGACGCCAGCTCAGCCAGAGGGCTGCACGGTGACGGACCTTAGAGTGCTGCGCACCTTCTGGAACATACTGAAAGTTGGCCAGAAAAACGTCCCGGGCGGCGTTTTTAAAGTCGGCCCGAATGGGTTTTCTTGGGGCGTGCTAAATGCAGTGCCGAAAGAGCGGCATGAAGAGATTTATGCCGATGCGCTGTTTGATAGCGGCCGGGTCTATCACGATCTCGCCAATCCCGGGGCAATTGATGAGGCGAAAGTCTCGGTCCCGACCCTAACGATTGGGGCCAAGAAGGACCGTGCAACCGTGATCAAAGCCGTGCGCAAAGTCGGCGCAAAATATGCGAAGGCCAAACATCCGGGCGACTATATTGAATATGGCACCCACGCGCACTGGATCGTGGATGAACCCGGAACCGAGCAGGTGAGCGCTGATATTTTAGAGTGGCTTGATCGCAGCCTTTAGTCGAGCGCGCCGATATAAGGTAGACCGCGATAAAGGCCGGCATCGTCCATGCCGTATCCAACCAAGTATCGGCCTGGCGCATCGAACGCATGGAAGTCGACATTTGAGTCTCCTTCCGGCGCCCACGGTTTGCGGGCTAGGGCACATGTGATGACTTCACGCGCGCCTTTTGCGAGTAGGTGACTTTTGGCGAATTCGAGCGTGCGTCCGGTGTCGAACACATCATCGATGATCAAGACGCCGCGGCCTTGGACTTCGCGCGCGATATCTGCGCGAACGACGACTCGGCCAGAGCTCTCGCGAGCATCACGGTAGCTTTCGAGCCATAGCGCATCGAGAACCGGATGAATGTCGAGCCGCGCCAGCGCCTTCATCAAATCGCTTGTGAAGGGTGTTGCGCCGATCAAAATATTGATCGCTGTCCACTCTCCTTGAAGGCTTGGGGCAAGACGTTTTGCAAGATCATCAATCCGCGCCATCAAATCGGCTTCGGCAAGGACTGTGTCAATTTCTGGTAGCGCCATAAATATTACCTGTTCTCAGCGAGTGTCGTATCGGCTGGAACTAGGTCGAGTTCAAGTTCAAATGATTCAAATGGCGGATTTTCAACACGTGCCGCGAAAATGGCCTGTGCGTCGGCGGGAATCGAGGAGGGGGAGATGGGGGCAAATGCCTCAGCCACTTGGGTGCCCTGATCGTCGAGTAATATCACGCGTACGAGCGGTGCGGAGACAGTTCGCCCGGATGTGTTTTGGACGGCACCCCGGACCTCAAGAATAGGCGTCGTGCCGTCAAAGAAGCGCTCTGCTTCAGTGTCTAAAAACTCAAGACCGAAGCGGTTTACGGGCATGCCGATCGCAGAATATGTGGTGGCTGATTCTGGCCAACGCTTGACCACCTCGCCGCGAAACAAGACCAATCCGGTTAGGATGACGACAAAAGCCGCAGCCGTTGCCGTCCAGGCGCTCATTGCTGCGGCGCGGCTTTTACGGTGACGGCGCTCTCGAACTTTTAAGCGATAGGCCTCATGCGCGCCGAGCGCATTAGCGCCTTCATTCGAGCCGCCGGGACCCACAAACCAAGAATGGCCGCAGGTCGCGCACTTCACCGTCCGGCCGCTTTCGCCGATCGTGGCGTCGTCCGCGAAGTATTGGGTCTCGCATTCTGGGCACGTGAGGATCATGGCTTGGACATTCGCGCAATTTTTAGGAATAGTCGATATGCCTCTATGCCTATTGCTGAAGGATGAACATGACTCGCTTTAGACCCGATCTCAGCGATGAGCCTGCGGTGCGTCTTGATGGCGTGAGCTTGGCCTATGAAAGAACGGGTGAGGTTCTGACGGAGCTCGACGTCGTCTTGCGCCAGGGCAGCTTCACATTTCTGACCGGGCCATCGGGGGCGGGGAAATCATCGCTGCTAAAGCTGATGTATCTCGCCCACGCGCCGACCCGAGGCGCGATTCGTCTGTTTGGGCGGCAAACGCATGAGTTGAAACGGAAGCAACTTGCCGCGCTCCGCCGACGAATTGGTGTTGTTTTTCAAGAGTTTAGGCTGCTTAATCATCTGACCGCGTTTGAGAATGTGGCCTTACCACTGCGTGTGGCGGGCCAGAAACCGGATCAGTATCAGAATGAAGTCATCGACCTTTTGCGCTGGGTAGGTCTCGGTGAACGCGTCGATGCGCCGACCCCATCTCTGTCTGGCGGAGAGCAGCAACGCGTTGCGATCGCGCGCGCCTTGATCAATAAACCTGACCTACTGATTGCAGACGAGCCCACCGGAAATGTAGACCCTGAAATGGGCCGGAAGATTTTGCGACTCTTTGCGGAACTCAATAAACGTGTCGGCACAACGATTCTGATCGCCACGCACGATTTGGAACTTATTCGAGAATTTGATTCGCCTGTGCTGCGATTGAGTGACGGGCTGCTGGTCCGCGATGTTGAGTATGGAGCCGCCGAATGAGTCGCCGAGATTCTCCGCTCTTGCCGGCGAGCGATGCCCGCGAAGCCGCATTGTTCTTTGTGATTGGCGCGCTCTGCTTTCTCGCGGCGCTCGCGGCGCTGACGACACGCGGGACCTACAAAGCCGCAGAGGCCTGGGGCGCGCAAATCGAAGGCGATATTACAGTCGTGATGCGCGACACCGATCGCCGAACCGCTGAGCAGGCGGCCAATCGAGTGGAGAGCCTCGCCACCGTGTTTGAAGCGCGGGTCCTTTCTCGAGAAGAGGTTGAAGAACTGTTGGAGCCAAGCCTTGGGCCTGGCGGCATGCCGGATGGTCTGCCGATCCCAATGCTGATGGTCGTGCAAGCCGATTCGGCGGTTGGAGACCCAAGCGAAGACATCACGGACCTACTGGACGAGCTTAGCATCGACGGCGATGTGGCCGGTAATGCAGGCTATGCCGATAATGTGCGCGGCGCGCTTGGCGTCTTACGCCTTGTAGCTTTGTCAATTGTCGCGCTCCTTTCGGCCACGGCAATCGCGGTGATTGCGTTTGCGACACATGCCGCTTTGCTAGCGCGCCGCGATATCGTTGACGTGCTGCATCTTTCTGGCGCCGAAGATCGTTACATCGCGGGGCTGTTTGAACGCCGGTTTTGGATCCTCGCATTGCAAGCAGGTCTCGGCGGCGCGGTAGCCGCCCTGATGGTGACGGCGTTGATCGTGTTTACCGGAAGCGGCGCCCAGGGCGTTGAAGCACAACTTTTACCCCGTTTAAGCCTAGATTTTTGGGATATCGTTATCCTATTGGTGACGCCGATCATGGCAGGACTGGCCGCTCGAATCGCGGCGAGACTGACTGTGCTTGCCTCATTGAAGGAAACGCTGTGAACGCCATCCGTTCGTTTATCTATGTGATTTGGCTGTATGGCTGGATGGCGGTGCTCGGCATTTTGGCTTTGCCGACGCTTTTGCTACCGCGAGGCGCCATTCTGTGGGTCATTCGTCTCTATGCGCGTCTGGTCGTTCTAGGTCTTAGGCTCATTTGTGGAATCAAAGTTGAGATACGCGGCCGGGAGCATGTTTCGGGTGGTCCCCAGCTGATTGCTGGGAAACATCAGGCCATGCTTGATGTCTTCGTCCCGTTTTTGATTTTCGACGATCCTGTACTCGTCATGAAGCGCGAGCTGCTGTGGTATCCGGCGCTCGGTTGGTATGCGCTGAAGACGCGTATGCTGGCGATTGACCGGTCTGGCGGCGCTAAGACGATGCGCAAGATGCTCAGCGCGGCCGAAGCCCGCGTTCAGGGCGAGAACCGGCAAATGCTGATCTATCCTGAAGGCACTCGTAGCGAGCCCGGTGCGGCCCCGGATTACAAACCGGCTGGGGTGCGCGCGTTCTACAAGACGCTGAATGTCCCAATGGTGCCGCTTGCCACAAATTCAGGCTTGTGCTGGCCCGCGCACGGTATGGTGCGAACCCCCGGAACAGTTGTCTACGAGGTTCTCCCGCCAATTGCGTCTGGGATGAATCCAAAAGCTATGTTGGCCGAGTTGGAACAACACTTAGAGGCTGGCAGTGCGCGTCTGCTCGAAGAGGGACTTCGCGTACAAGGCCGGTCTCTCGCTGATCTCAAATGACCGCACCTCGCGA
>JBCBGJ010000261.1:0-4114 GCA_038526925.1 Pseudomonadota bacterium | reverse complement strand
TGGCGTATTCAGAGATCGACTGACCACTTGCTCGCTCGACAATTTCGCCGAGGATTTGAACGCCTGCGGTGCAGTAACTGAAGGCGCGGCCATATGCAGACTGCTCAGGCGGTGTCGTCCATGCTGGGAAGCCGCGGATCGGCAAATCCCAAAAGAAACGATTCCAATCTTCAAGGATGTACATTCGCTCCTCATTGCCACGCGAAAACTGGTTCCAGTCATCGCATTCGAGCGGGCTGCTCATGGTCAGAAGGTCCTCAATGGTGATTGCGAGCTTGCGCGGGTCCGGCGACGAGAAGGGGGCGAGTTCCGGAAAAAAGCGGGCTGCCGTGTCGTCTATCGCCAAGAGGCCGTCAGCGACCGCCGCCCCGACCATCATGTTGGTGATCGTTTTCGTCACAGACCTGGTATTGTGGAGCGTGGTTTCATCGCTTCCATTGAAATAGCCTTCGTAAACCGGGCTCCCGTCCTCAAGGATCAAGATGCTGGTGACTGTGCCATAGTCGCCATGGCTAACCGCCGACTCGATTTGAGCGCCTGGATCGACGCCCTCATTGAAGGCTTGGGCATGCGAACTATAGCTGCTAGCGAGTAAAGACGCCGCGATGATAAGAGAGCAAAGTTTCATTGGAAGACCTCGTTTTATGTGTGGTCGAGGTTAGACCAGGGGATTGGAATTAGGGCAGTGAAGCTTCCTGAAGAAATATGAAACTAGGTAATAGTACAAAAAATACAGAGCCTTATCAGCGCTACTGCGTCGCGGACCTGGTCGTCGATTTAGGCTCACGAACCGTGACGCGAGCGGGCGAAATCTTGGACGTTCGAGATCTCACCTTCGACCTGCTGGCCTTTCTGATCACCAAAGCGCCGATGACCGTGACAAGGGATGAATTCGCCGAACAGGTTTGGCGGGTTTCACACCTCTCCGAAGAGACGATTGTCCAGCGCGTTGCGATCTTGCGCCGAGCTTTGGGCAAGAGTGCAAAATCACCGAAATACATTCGAACCGTTCGCGGTGTTGGATACGCAATGGCGTGCGACGTCCAGCCCGTACCGAGGTCAAAGCTCCGTTCGTTTAGCCCTCGAGCAAGGGTGATAATGGCTGGGGGGGTATTGGGCTTCGCGGCGGCGGCTGCAATGACGCTGGCGATCGGAGCGAACAAACCGCCCGTCATTGACCAAAGCACTGAGCCGGTCGCTGAAACGACTGTCGCCTCGCTTCAGCTTGCGCGAGCGCAAGACCTATTGGCATTGCACCAACCTTTAGAAACCGATCAAGCCATCGACCTGCTCGAATCCGCAGTTTCTGAGAGCCCAAAGATATTCGAGTTAAGGCTCGCCTTAAGCTTCGCGTATTCAACGCGAGCCACTAAGTTCAAGCCCGACGAAGCAGACATCATTCAGGCCGAGACCCTTGCACGAGCACTCGTCGCTGAGGACATTAAATCGGCGCGCGCTTGGCACGCCCTTGCTTACGCCTTGGACGCGCAAGGTCGCGTCGATGAAGCGATTTCGTCTTATCAACACGCTTATTCATTGGATCCAATGGATGCCGCCGCAATGTCGAGCGCGGCCTATCTTTTTCAGATAAGGGGGCGATACAACGAAGCGCTCGACTTGGAAGCGCGCGCCTTGCAAGTGAGCGATCCGACGCTGTACGCCCCTCTCCAAATCGCAACCACTCTGAGCATGATAAATCACCCTGCCTCGGATGATTGGTGGCATCGCGCGCTCGCGAGCAATCCACATCAAAGTGTTGTTCTGATTGAAGCGATGCAGGAAGACTTGCGGCGCGCAGACCCGAACGGCGCATTGGCGCGTTTGCAGTCTGCTCCAGAAGCAATTCGACAGACGCCGCGCGCGCTCAGACTATCCGGGCGCGCCCATTTAAAGCTTGGACACGTAGAAGCCGCTCAAGTCGCTTTCGAGCGTGCGGGCGAGCGTGCCCGCTTCGATACAGCTTCTTTGGCCCGGCAACGTGACGCAAATGCTGATGTTGCAGGCCTTATCCAGGCTGCGGAAACAATGATGATCAATGGCGATAGCTGGCCTGAGCTTAGAGTGCGCATGGCGGAGGTCTATGCCGCCTCGGGTCAGGATGAGTTCGCCCTCTTGCTCTTATCTCGCGCGGTCGATTTGGGCTGGCGAGATCTGCGATACATCGAGACATCCCCATTTTTTGAAACCTTGATCGAACATTCCGGTTGGGAGACTGTTCGAGTTCGCATCGAACGAGAAATCGCAGCTCAAAGGCAGCTTTTCTATGCAAACCCGCATTCTCCCGCCTCCGAGATGATAAACGCACCGCTTTAGGTGCCTATCGTTTCGGATATCCGCGAAGCGGCAGCGTTTTTGAAACGATCGAGTTCAGAGAATGAGGGAAGGTCAAAGCTCACAGGTCGGCCCTCTTGAATGAGTTGCCTCGGCGCGCCCGGGCGCGCGAAAATCTCCGAAAAACTCCGCCCCTCAAAGAGAATGAAGTTTGCGGGGGACCCAACCGCGACACCCTCGCCGTCCGAAAGCCCCAGCAATTGATGCGGTGTCTTTGAGATGGATTTTGCCCACACCCCCGGGCTTAAGTCAGCATGGCCAAACCGTGCGGCGTCTCGGAACAGATCTAAGAGATCATAGTCACCGTAGGGGTAGAATGCGTCTCGGCTGTTATCAGTCGCGAAGACAACTGGAACACCCGCCTTATCAAGCTCGAGAAATGGCGCGAGCCCGCGTGCGCGCGGGGTTTTTCCTGGGGCTCGATCCATGGAGAATAGTGCCGTCGTGGGCAGCACAACAACACCAATATTTGTCTCTGCCACTAATTCGATTGTGCGTTTGAGATCGTCGTCGCTCTTTTGGGCTAGGCTGCAACAGTGACCGCAAAGAATTGCGTCGGTCCAATCCCGCCGCGTCGCTTCTCGCGCGATACCCTCCAAGCCAGCTGATCTGGCATCGAGCGTTTTGTCGACATGGAAATCCAATGACAATCCATAGCGTTCAGCAAGATCGAAAACTCGCTCGATATCCGATTGCATCGTGTCGGTTTGATAAATAACGGGACCAAGCGCTGCCCCGTGATCCATCGCAAGCTTTGCGATTTCATCTCCATAAGCACCATGCAGCTTTGACGCCCCAAGTGTTGCCACGGCTTGTAGCTGGATCGTGTCTTGGTACTTTCTTCTCAAGGCGCTAAAGGCGTCCCAACCCGGATAAGTTCGCCCAGGTTGACTATCAATATGCGTGCGAAGGGCGTGCGTCCCGTGGTGCAGCGCGGATCTAACGCCGAACTCCATTCGCGCAAAGACATCTTCAAAAGACCAAGGCGTTTTGCGGGCCGCTTTGGCAGCATCTTTTGCGCCTTCTGCGGTCCCGTCCAGGTTTGGCGCCTGGTCTCAGGTTTGAGTTTTATCAAGATGCGTATGCGCATCGCAAAACCGCGTCCAAAGGTGTTTTCCTTCACAATCCACGGTTTGTGTCTCAGGCGTCGGGGACGTGACGTGAACTGAAGAAATGCTCGAAACGACGCCCTCGTCACTGACTGAAACCGAAACAGGCGCAGCGCCTTCATGATCCAAATCAGCCATCAAACTCGCGGCGACCTTGGCGCTCAATACGGAGATTGGCACCCTGACATTGGTCAACACATATGAACCGCTTTTGGGAATATCTATGCATGCTAAACTCATGCGCGCGCTTCTAAATCATCGTCGTCAAATAACCAGCCGACCCTTACTAAAATAGTCGATTAGGAAGTGTAGCGACCCCTTTTTGGGCCGCTACAGAACATCATGCTACTTCACTTCGAGGCCGGCCATATCGACAATTCGTGCGCTAAGCCCCCAGCCATTCGTACGCTCGGCGACGCCGATGACGAGCTCATTGTCCCCAGGCTTAAGGTCCAGAAACACGGATTGGGTCGATACTTCAAAATCGCCGCGAAATAGGCCATTTCCCTTCGCTCTGATCGTATTGTTCAACTCGGCCTTTGGTGTCCCGTTCAAATAAACGCGCCCAATATCCGAAACATCAAAGTTCAGTTCTATCGTGCGCGCTTCGTCCGCGTCTCGGAGGATTGGATCAGCGCGCAGACCGAACCGAATGGCACGTTGCTGATCTCTCG
>JBCBGJ010000260.1:0-4122 GCA_038526925.1 Pseudomonadota bacterium | reverse complement strand
CAGCAATTCCCGTGGGCTCATGGGTTAAGCGCACAGCGGAGTCTGTCTTGTTGACATGCTGACCACCTTTACCCGAGGCACGATATGTATCGGTTCGGACATCCGAAGGATTGATCTCAACCTCGATCGAGTCATCGATCACCGGAGAGACCGCAACTGAAGCAAAGCTGGTATGGCGCCGCGCCGAACTGTCGAAGGGCGAAATCCGAACGAGCCGGTGCACCCCCTGCTCTGACTTCAGCCAACCGTAAGCATTCTCGCCTTTGATCAATAGCGTGGCAGATTTAATACCGGCCTCGTCACCTTCATGGCTTTCGACTTCTTCCACTTTGTATCCGGACTGTTCTGACCAGCGCACATACATGCGCCGGATCATGGATGCCCAATCCTGGCTCTCAGTGCCGCCGGCGCCCGAGTTGATGTTCATATAGCAATCATTGCCATCAGCTTCGCCCGATAGAAGTGCTTCCAGTTCCGCTTTCTCAGCCTTTTCAGCCGCGCGGCGGAGGTTGGCCGCGACGTCGGATAGCATGTCCTCGTCACCTTCGGCGAGCTCGAGCAATCCCAAACCATCCGCAGCTTCGGTTTCGAGCTCGGTTACAGTCTGCATGCCGGTTTCTAGCTTTTGCCGTTCCGCCATGAGCTTACGCGCTTCATCGGGATCGTCCCAAAAGTCGGGACGCTCTGAAAGCGCATTCAGTTCGTCTAGTCGTTTAGAGGCAACGTCCCAGTCAAAGACGCCTCCTCAGCAGTTCTGAAGACTGCTTGATTTGATCCGCAAGGGCGAGAATTTCTGCTGACATGCTTTTCCCTGAAGCTTATCCGATCGGAGGAGATGGCGGCGTTTTGCACTCAGGTCAATAAATGTCCTCGTCGATATCCTCAACAATCACATCCGATTCAATGAGCTCTCCTGTCTCCGGATCAATCTGCGGGCCAATTGGCGCTGGGTCTTGGCCAAATATTGAACTATCCCCAGTCCCCGAGAGGCTCAGGCTGGATGTGTCAGCGAACGCACGTCCAGGCTCAGTGCCAGGACGGAACGCTTCTAAAATAATCTCTTGGCTCTCAAATGTTGGGATTCCCCCGGTCGCGGCGTCCACAGAGACCAGGCGTACACCTGGTGGGATACGGAATGGAATAGGCGCTTCATCCGTCAACGCCCGCTCCATAAATTCTGTAAAGATCACGCCCGCCACGGAGCCACCACCTTCACCTTCTCCGAGGGTGCGTGGTGTATCAAAGCCGGTCCAAATCCCGACCACGAGATCCGGTGAGAACCCAAAGAACAGGGCGTCGACATAGTCATTGGTCGTGCCAGTTTTACCAGCAAGTGGCTTTCCGACACGGCGAGCACGGCGGCCAGTGCCTCGCTCCACAACCCCCTCAAGCATATGGACGATCTGATAGGCGATAATCGGGTCGACAAGTTGCTTTCGGTCGTCCGGGAGTGTTGGCGGTGCCAAACCATTCCAATCCGTCGCGTCGCAACCTTCGCATTCTCGCTGGTCATGTTTGTAGAGCGTAACGCCGCGGCGATCCTGAACGCGGTCCAATAGCGTCGGTGTGACTTCTTTTCCACCATTGACCAGTGCGGCATAGGCCTTCGAAAGACGCCATGGCGATGTCTCACCCGATCCGAGCGACATGGCCGGGTAAGGCGGCAAACGATCATAAATTCCGAAGCGCTCGGCAAACTCTGAGACCGCTTCCATGCCGATATCAGTCGCGACACGCGCGGTAACCTGGTTGTAGGATTTCTCGAGCGCCACCCGCATCGTGACCTCACCATAACTCAAACCTTCGGCATAGTTTTCCGGTTTCCAAACCTCGCCCGTATTCTCATCGTAATAGACGTATGGAGAATCGAGGATCCGGACCGATGGCGTGTAGCCTTGTTCTAGCGCCGCCCCGTACACAAAGGGCTTGAAGGAAGAGCCAGGCTGTCGGCGGGCTTGCGTCACGCGATTGAACGGACTTTTGAAGAAAGAGTAGCCGCCCATCATTGCTAGAACACGTCCGGTATGTGGGTCGAGAGCGACTATAGCGCCTTCCAATTCAGGTATCTGCTTCAGCTGAGCTTGGCCAACGGGCACCATAATGGGTTCAACCGGAACTGTGGTCGTATCATCATCCGCCGCCGCGCCTTCGCGTGTTGGTGTGCTTTCTTCAGGGCTAAGGGCTTGTCGGCTAACCTCTGCCAATACGACATCCCCGGCGCGCAGGCCGGTTTGGTCGCCCCCTCGCACATAGGTCTTCGCCCATTCAACATCCTCAGCCGGAATGCCGATCTTCGCGCCATCCCCGAGCAAGAGCTCAGCCCCCTCATCGGTAATGCTGGAAATCATTGCGCGTTCCCAAGATCCATAGCCGCCTGGGAGCGTCACGCCGTTCAGTTGATCCAGAACATCATCCGACCGCGGGTCTACCGCCGTGATTGGGCCACGAAAATCGTATCGGCGATCATATGTTTCGAGCCCGATTTGCAAGGCTTCCTGAGCTGCCAGTTGGAGCTTTGTATCGATCGTTGTGCGGATTGAGAGACCGCCCTGCTCCAGCTCATCTTCGCCATACAGATCGATCAGTTGCTTTCGCAGTTCTTGGACAAAATAGGTCGCGGCCGCATATTCCGGCCCATACAACCGGCGCGTTGTGTTGAGGGGTTTGGCCTTCGCTTCTGCGGCTTCTTCTTCCGTGATGTAGCCGTTTTCCGTCATCCGGTTCAGCACATAGTTACGGCGCTGGAGCAGACGTTCGGGATTGGTATATGGGTTCACCCGCCCCGGAAACTTCGGCAACGACGCCAGTACCGCAGCCTCTGAATAATCGAGTTCAGGCAGCGACTTGTTGAAATAGTTCAGTGCTGCAGACCCAACGCCATAGGAGCGCCCCCCTAAATAGATCTCATTCAAATAGAGCTCGAGAATGTGCTCTTTGCTGAACGCTTCTTCCATCCGCCGAGCGATGATGAGTTCTTTCGCCTTACGAACGATGGTTTGATCCCGCGTCAGAAGGAAAACCTTTGCGACCTGTTGGGTGATTGTCGAACCGCCCTGAAGCCCGCCGCTTCCGGTTATCCGGTTTCGCGCCGAGTTTAGGATCCCGCGCAGCATGCCGACATAGTCGACACCGCCATGTTCAAAATACTTTTTGTCTTCCGCAGACACAAAGGCATGGATAACGTGTTCCGGCATCGCTTCATATGGAATGAAGACCCGGTGTTCGTCCGCGAACTCATAAATCAGGGTGCCATCGCCAGCATGCACCCGCGAGGTCACCGGTGGATTATACTCCGCCAATTGCTCAACCGATGGGACCGTCCGACCGAGCGCGGCCATCCAGATCATAAAGGCGATGATCGCCAAAATCCCCAACACAAAACCGGCGCCGATAGTCCAAAATAGAACTCGCCAGGTAAATACATGTTGTTTGATGGTCGCCCACATAGTCAGGTCTCTCGCGCATTTTCCCTTAACGTGCTGATTCCACGCTTTCACGGCGAGACTAAGGCGGTTCTTGACCTACGAAAAGGCGTCGCGTCAGTTGCTTGCGAATAATAAATCTTGGCGATCAAAATAGGCGTCTATCGCCCGCTTGATGGCTTCAGCTGATTTGCGCCGTCCGCGCTCCGATTTTAGCCGCCGCGCATCATCGCGATTGGTCAAAAAGCCAATCTCGACCAAGACGGCCGGAACGTCGGGCGCCAGCAAAACAAAGAAATTCTGACGGCGGTGCGTGTTGCGCAGGAGCGGCCCAGCCTGTTTGAGTTCAGGGACGAGGAATTCTGCAAAGATCTCAGAATTAGATTTGGTCTCACGGACCGTCAGATCCTGCAAAATATCCGATACCTCTTCCGGCGTTCCGTCTTCAAAAGGCATATCCCAGCCAAATCGCTTAGCGGTTCGATCGATACGGGCTTCGCCGCGGGTTGAGATTGTGTAGACCGACGCCCCGCGAACGGTTGGTTTGCCAGCTGCATCGGCATGCACCGAGATAAACAGGTCAGCCCCCCAATCCCGCGCTTTTGAAACCCGGTCTTCATGCTCGACATAAACATCGGTCTCGCGTGTCAGCTTCACGACGTATCTCGCATCTTGCTCAATCAAGCTCAAGAGCTTGATT
>JBCBGJ010000259.1:0-4138 GCA_038526925.1 Pseudomonadota bacterium | reverse complement strand
GGGGCTGACAACCGTTCCGCCTCAGCTTGTGTTTCGGCAGCCAGCACAACGAGCCCGACGCCAGCATAAGGCTGCTTGCAGAATGGCGAAGGTTCGAACGCCTCATGATAAGCATCTAACGCATCCTTTGCGCCGCCTGGGTTCAAGAAGTCCGCAAAAGCGAGCTTTACCCCCATCTGTCCCGCGAAAGCGGCTGACGCTGGTGACGAACACAGCATCCATAGATCTGGCCTCGCTCCAGCCGGGTTTGCTGCAATACCGCGCGCGCGATGATCCTCCGGGAAATATGCCTCACCGCTCGCATCCAGCATCCAATCCATCAACATGCGCAGCATGGTCGGGAAATTCTGGCCACCAGGGCCAAGTAGGGCAGCCGATGTTCGCGGATCTGCGCCTGTCGCCCGCCCGAGGCCAATCTCAATTCGGCCCGGATAGAGTTGCGACAGCGTTTGTCCCCACTCAGCCACTTTGAGCGGCGAATAGTTCGGCAACATGATACCGCCTGAGCCCAGTGAGATGCGAGATGTGCGCGCCGCTAGATCCGCCATCAGGACTTCAGGTGTGGTTCCAGCAAAACTGCTCGCATTGTGGTGTTCTTGGACCCAATAGGATCGGAATTTCATATCGTCCGCGGCGATGGCCAATGTGCGTGTCTCATTTAAGGCATCTGCTGCGGTTCGACCTTTGAAAACCGGTGAAGGGTCGAGGATAGAAAGTGTGGGTTTCATCGCGGTCTATGTGCGCTATGCAGGGGCGATACACAAGCTGGAGTAAGTCATGCGAGCTGGTTTTATTGCGCTATTGGGATGCGTCCTTGGGGCTTGCGGCGGTGTTGCAGCGCCGATCGAGATGGAAAACACGGCTTTGGAGCAAATCCTTGCAGAGGCGCCGGCGGGGCCTTTGCCATCGTCTCCCTATCCCACTCATTACGCGCTGGATCTGACGCTAGATCCGCGTAAAGCGAGGTTTGGCGGTACAGTCACGATGACGCTCGCGCTCGATAAGCAGGCGGACGGTGTTTATCTGCACGGTCGGGATTTGGATGTAACGGAGGTACGCTCCTTTGCGGGTACCGAGGAACCTGTAGTCGGATCGTGGACGATGGCGCGTGAGTCTGGCGTCGCTTGGCTGTGTTTTGGACAGTCTGTCCCGACTGGCGAAGTGGTCATCGAAATCGATTACAATGCCCCATTCGATGCGAACCTGTCTGGCCTGTTTAAAGTGACCGAGCAGGGCGATGCGTATGCGCTCGCGAAATCAGAGAGCATCCAGGCGCGTCGCTTCATGCCGGGCTTCGATCAACCCGCATTTAAAGCTCCGTTCGATGTTTCATTGATCATCCCCGAAGGCGACTCGGCCATTTCGAACGCGCCCGAAGCATCTGTTGAAGTGTTAGCCGGCGGATTAAAGAAAGTCACATTCGAAACCACACGGCCTTTGCCGACTTATCTTTTGTCGCTTGCGGTCGGGAGCTTCGATGTTGTCGATGCAGGTGTCTTGCCGCCAAATGAAGTTCGCGCTCAGCCCATCCCGCTGCGCGGGTTTGCTCGCCGCGGGAAAGGCGGGGAATTAGCGCTCGCACTTGAAACGGCACCAGAGCTGGTTCGCATTTTTGAAGAGGCTCTGCAGCAACCCTATCCATACAAAAAACTGGACATCGTTGCGGCGCCTCAATGGCCCTCCGGGGCGACGGAGCTTGCGGCTGCGGTCACGTATCGCGAGAGCCGCATCCTTGCGGGGCCGGATATCGGACCTGCAGCGCGCCGCAGTCTTCTCGCCATCCATGCGCATGAAGTCGGGCATATGTGGTTCGGCAATCTGGTCACGCCGCCATGGTGGGACGACCTTTGGTTGAAAGAAGGGTTTGCGAGTTGGGGAGAGGGCGCGAGCCTATCTGAAATGTATCCGGGCGAAGGGTATGAGCTGGATGCGATCGTAGACGGCATCCGTGCCATGGACCTCGACAGTTTGGCGAGTGCGCGGGCGGTTCGTGAGCCAATTGCGCTGAACGAGAACGTTCGCAACGCATATGACTCTATTACATATAACAAAGGGCTGGCCGTGATCGGCATGGTCGATGCCTATTTCGGGGCGGACGTCTTTCGGCCAGCTCTGGGCCGCTATGTTGAGGCCTATGAAGACGGCGTCGCTGACAGCCCAGAGTTCTTTGGCATTATCGGGCGAGAAACCGGTGAACCAAACCTAACACGGTCGTTCCGCAGCTTTGTGGAACAGAACGGGCTTCCTTTGATAAGTGTTGAGCAGACTGCTCCAAACATACTTGAACTACGCCAATCTCGGTATGGTCCGTTAGGAACCAAAATCGAGGATGACCGATCTTGGGTTATTCCGTTCTGCGGGCTTCGTGGTTCTCTTGAAGGTCAAAACAGACTCTGCTTCCTAATCGATGACAAGACTGAAACCCTGATAGGAGATCCGCGCGTCACGACCGAAAATGAGATGCGGTGGTTCCTGCCAAACGCCGATGGCACTGGCTATTATCGGTTCTCGATGCCGTTTGAGATGTGGCAAGATCTCGGCCGAAACTTTAGGGGGCTCAGTCCGGCGGAGAAGCTATCGACCTTGGATAGTGTCGGCGCCGAATTCGCGGCGGGGCGCATCGATGTGCAGACGGTTTGGCGCTTTATCGATGAGGCTGTGCAAGATGAGGAGCGGCGTGTCGTGCAGGCCGCTATTCGCGAAGCCCGGAAGTTTGAACGTCTCCTTGCCGATGATGAGACAGCCTTGGCCGGATACCGCGCTAACGTCTTGGATGTCTTCCGCTATCGTTACGAGGCGCTCGACGAGATGGGCGGTGACGATCCCGAAATGTCGATTATGAAATCGAGCCTAGAACGCTTCCTCATCCGCAACGGACAGGACGAAACGCTCAGACAAGAGCTCGCGGCGGCGGCAGCGAGCTTCATTGCGATGGAAGGTGTCATCTCCGAGCGAGGGATCACGACGGATGAGTATCTCACCTCAATGGCGATCGGCCTGCAGGTCTATGGAGAACCATTTTTCGAACGACTATTGGCGGCGCGCAGCGAATTTGACGATCCAGTATTTGAGCAAGCGGTCGCCTATGCGATTGGCCAGAACCAGGACCCTGCGCTGCTCGATCGTATTCTCGATCTCGCCCAGACGGGAGAACTTGGCAGCCGTGAGACGCGAACCATTGTTCGTGGTCAGATGCGTCAGTCTCAAACCCGAGATGCAACTTGGTCTTGGGTCCAGGAGAACTTTCCGGCCTATCTCGAGGTCATTCCGCGCCAGAGAAAGCGGTCCAGCCCGGCGCTGGCCGATGCGATGTGTTCGCTTTCTGCGCGCGAAGATCTGATTGCGCTCTTTGAGCAATATGGCGATCTCGCTGAAGGGCACGAACGCGCGCTCACGCAAACCATAGAGCGCATCGAGCTATGCGCTGCACTCGAAACCGCGAAGGGCGAAGAGGTACGAACGTTTTTCCGAGAGCGCGATTAGTTCTGATCGTCTTTGTTTTCGGAATCCTCGTCGCGATCTCGGGTGCCGAACAGTGCGCCTAGGGCTCGATTGGTGATTTCATCTTCAAGGCTTGGTGCGCCGTCCTCAGACGCCCCACCGTTCGAGCCGCCGCCGATAATACCGCCAATGATCGCGCCTGCATCGCCGCCGATACGATCCGCGATTTCGTTCGCTGCCTGACCGCGAAGGCGCGATGTCAATTCCGCCTGAACTGCAGATGAGTCGAGACCAAATCTGACGTTCGACCAGCTGCCGTAGATGCGCACCGGAATAGGGATATCGCCAACACCAATCGTTGATCCCGCGCCAGCGGCGTTAACGTCTACCCGTGGTGTGAGCCGGATATCCAGCGTCCGCGCGCCGAGATCAATCTGACCAGAGCCAAACACGCCAACAACTGGATTATCGATATTCAGATCGGTGAGCGTGGCGACCCCATTTGTGATGTCCAAGCTCCCGATAAACTTTGAGAAATCAGTTGTCGCACTTGGAGAGAAAGCCTCTTGGAAACTTGCAACAGTAAGGCCACCATTGCCGATTAGTTCTTGTAGATTGGACGTGCTTTGGACCAGCTTGGTGAGGTTTAGTCCGCGCAGTGCGCCGTCATTGAGGTCGGTTTCAAACTTTCCATCCA
>JBCBGJ010000258.1:0-4145 GCA_038526925.1 Pseudomonadota bacterium | reverse complement strand
CTTTGCCACGGGAACGCCAAACCCGCGATGCGTCACCTCTCATCTTTCCAGAAACAAGGCAGCAGCAATCAGATGACACACTACATTCTCACCGTCCCCGTAAAATACGACGACAATGGCACCGAAAAGACCACCTATCGCCGGGTTGGCGCGGTGTTCGAGAATACCAAGCGGGACACAGGCGAAACCTTCCTGACACTCAAGCTCGATTTCCCTGTTGGTGTCACCGAACTGGTCGCCTTCCAGCCGTCGTCAAAAGGCGACGTGACTGAGTAAGCAAATCGGGCCGCCGCAAGGCGGCCCACCTCATTCATCCATTAGAGGGGGCTGTCTGCCCCCCGGCGCTGCGCGCCTTCCCCGAGGATACTTCAGGCAAGATGAAAGCCGGAAAAAGTGCTTGGGGTCATGACAATAATGCGGTATTGTACATTAGGAAACAGGCCGGGAGGCCGATGATCCTGCAAGGTGAAAACGCAAGTTTCACTTGAAAGCCGGGGCCCTTTGGCTCCGGTTTTCTCTTAGAAAGAGGCCGATTATGAAGGTGTTGCTGATCATCGTGGTATTTAACTTCGATACTGGATCGGAGTTGGAAACGAACCTCAATTTTGACAATGAAGCTGATTGTCATGCTGCGGCGCTTGCGTCTTTCCAAGAGGTAGACGCAGCGGTTGATGTTCAGGCGATGGAGATTCCGGAAGGGCAGGAAATGCTTGAGGGAACGATGATTGCCTACGGAGCTGAAGGTGGTGAGATAGGCATGTATGCCTGCAATGTACTTCGCGCATCGAAAGACTTTTGACCGTTTTTTGGAATGAAAAGTTTAGCTACTCGAGCCATGAAGCCTTGATTCTATTCCACTGTACCACTGCGCAATTCTAGGACCACTTTCGCCAATACTTCAAACGCAGTCCTTGATTGGCATTCAGTTGAGAACCGTCCAAAGCTGAACCGTACACACTCGGATGCGGTGACGTGATCAAACCCCATCGCTTGCAATACATGGGACGGCTTAATGGAACCTGACGAACAGGCAGATTGTGTTGACGCTGCGATCTGCGGCTGGACGCGGGCAAGTAGATCAGATGCATCACATCCCTGAAACCGCATGAGCGCATTTCCAGGGTGTCGGTTCTCGCGATCACCAACCAATGCTGCGATCTGTTGCTGCTCGAACAGATCAACAAAACCATCGCGAATCGCGGCAACTCTCTGGCGGTCAATGTCTTTCAGATCGCCGACAAGTCTACAGGCTTCTCCAAATCCACAGATGAGTTCTGTGGGCATAGTGCCGCCGCGGCGTCCACTTTGCTGGCCTGCGCCAACAATCAACGGAGACGAGATCTCTGCGATGCCAGGATTTACTAGCAAAGCGCCCACACCTTTCGGCCCGTAGAGTTTATGAGCTGAAACGGTTGCCAGACCAATCTCAAGATCAAAAAGATCGATATCGGTTGCGAGAGCCGATTGCGATAAATCGACATGCAACAACGTGCCGGCGGTCTGACAGATGTCTGAGATCGCCTCAAGGTCTGAAATCGCACCGTTTTCATTGTTGACACCTATTACCGTAACGAGCGCTGTTTGATCTGTTAACAGGCCTTTTAGGTGCGCAGGATCTGGCGCGCCGCTTACATCAAGGGCGATTTGGCTGACCGTGAGCCCACTTGAGATCGCCTCATTCAAGACGGATCCATGATCCGCTGCGCCAACCAAAATCTCGTCTCGGCCTTTCTGCTGAGAGATGGTAATCGCCGCGCGCAACGCCATCGCATTTGCTTCGCTTGCCCCAGATGTAAAAACAACATCATCTCCTTGTAAACCAAAGAGTTTTCCGACTTCATCTGCCGCGCCTTGGATGGCCGAGAATGCACGCCAACCAAGCGCATGATCTGCTGCATGAGGATTGGCAAAGAGCGATGCAGATGCGTTCTGCATCACACGTGCGACACGCTCATCCACAGGTGTTGCGGCTTGATAGTCGAGGTATATTGTTTCGCCGACCTGCATATGGCCTCCATTACTGGACGCTCCGTCCAGAACGTGTATAACTGATCCGCATACTGGACGACACCCCCAGGAGGTCAAGTGGGCATGTTAACTCTCAAATCAGACGGCTATCGACCGACCTTCTCAGGACATGAGACCTTTCCGCTGAGATATGGGTGGTTACAGAAGGCGTATCGCGCTGTTGATGAAACCACCTCGGCAAAATACGCGGTGCACGTTTTTAGAGATCCCGATTCCATCGCGCGTTTCGGTGTCGGCCGAAATATGGTCGGTGCAATACGGTATTGGGCGACGGCTGCGGGTGTTCTCGAAGAAACGAAGGATGGGCTCGAGGCGACATGGCTCGGTGATATGTTGTTTGGGAATGATGCCACTGATCCCTTCCTTGAAGAGGATGCCTCACTTTGGTTGCTGCATTGGCATATCGTATCGCGTCCACGGCTGACCTCGGCCTATTGGCTCTTCAACGAATATCGCGGTGGAAGTTTCACCCGAAAGGAGGTTGAGGAACATCTTCTGAAGCTTGCCGACGAACGCGGATGGAGCCGTGTCGCATCAACAACCGTCGACCGTGACCTACAGTGCCTTTTGCGCAGCTACATTGGTGGCCGCGGATCAAGTGAGGCGGGTGAATCTATTCTTGCCGAACTTGGGCTAATCCAACCGATGGATAAAGCACGCTCGCGTCTGGCACGTGGTCGAAAACCCTATCTTCCTGACGCGGTTTTTCTCTATTGTCTCAATGTGTTCTGGGACGATTTTGCGCGCAATCAATCAACGATGTCGTTTGAAAATGTCGCCTATGCGCCGGGATCACCGGGCCGGGCGTTTTTGCTTGATGAGGATGATCTCGTTGGGCGGTTGGAGCGCCTCGAACGAGCGTCGGACGGGTCGATGGTGTGGTCGGAAACGGCCGGCCTACGGCAGATTATTCGACAAAAGAGCCGAAAGATCAAAACTGAACGTCGTCGCTTGCGAGAGGGGCTGCAAAGCAGTCGGCAGCAGGTAGCGGCATGAGTGAACCGTATTCCATCACACCTCGATTTCGACGCTCTGTTCGTCTCGATACAGACTTTGCCTCCGCAACGGCCATCGACGATTTTCATTGCCCTGCTTCGTTTCAGGCCGCCGTCAAATTCATGGCGTCGCATGTCGCGGAAACGGAACAAGGCGCATTCACATGGACGGGCCCTTATGGCGGTGGCAAGTCGAGCCTCGCTGTCGCCCTGGCCTGCCTGTTTGGCGCACCAAAACCGGTTCGCGAAGAAGCCGCTTCGCTTTTTGGCGCTGATGTTGTCTCGGCCTTGAAATCAGCGCTGCCCTATTTTCCTGCGCGCTGGACTGTATTGCCTCTGGTCACCGAGCGACGATCGATATCGGCTCAATTGGCTGAGCTTGTCGGACTTCCGCCATCTGCGAGCCCGTCGAAGATCCTTCAAGCGATCGAGGCAAAAACCAAAAATCGCGGACTGTTGCTCATCATGGATGAGCTCGGACGCGGTCTGGAGGCAGCAGCTGGCGGCGACGGTGACCTTCATCTGTTACAGGACATCGCGGAACTTGCCTCGCGCAGCCAGGGCAGGTTCATCTTCATCGGCGTCCTGCATCAAGCCTTTGAGGAGTATGCAGAGCGTCTTGGCCGAAAGGCGCGGGACTCCTGGGCCAAGATACAAGGTCGGTTTGTTGATATTTCGATCTCGGTATCGCTTGAGGAAACCGTAGAACTTGTCGGCGAAGCTTTGGGGCATGAACGAGCTGTGCGCCGCGCGATCCCGCTTGCAGAAGACTGTGTCGCGCAGCTGCGACCAACGCGCAAGAAAACCGAAGCGAAACGAATGGCCGGAAAGCTTGCCCGCACTGCACCGCTGCACCCATTTACAGCCTGCCTGATTGGACCACTCTCGCGGCGGCGTTTTGGACAAAATCAGCGGAGTGTTTTTTCTTTCCTGAATTCAGCTGAGCCCTTTGGTCTTCAAGATGCGCTCTCAAGAGAGGCTGTTGACGGCTTCTACCCGCCACATCTGTTGTGGCAGTACCTGCAGGCGAATTTTGAAGCCGCAATTCTTTCATCCCCGGATGGGCGGCGTTGGGCCCTGGCCATTCGTTTCGCTTCGGTTTTCTTGCGCGTTGGTCGCAGC
>JBCBGJ010000257.1:0-4155 GCA_038526925.1 Pseudomonadota bacterium | reverse complement strand
CAAGCAGTTCATCATTGCTGATTTCGATCAGTTCGCCATCGGCGCTCGTCGACCAGAAGAAGGTATCGGTCGCGAAGCCCACATCGCGCAGGACGCTATTGATCTCGCGGGTGCGCTCTGCGGCGGTTTCAATCTCTGTGAGCTGTTTGTTGTAGCGCGAAAAATACCAGCGTGTGCAAATTGCTAGGCCACTAAAATACGCAAGAATGACCATTGAGACGAGCGAGGCACCGAGCTCCGGCTGCATCAATGTGTTGGCCAGAAACCCACCGACCGTAGCGGCGAGTATGATGCGACCGAGCTGAGGCATGTATTGCAATAGAACGGCTGCGGCGAGAGTCGATCCAGATAGAATGGCACCAAACACGAGATGCCCTTCATACGGTGAAATAACTGCCAAGAATCCGGGTACGACACTCCAGGCGACACAAAGCATGACGAATGAAAAACTCTTTGTCAGTGTCGCAAGCTGTCCTTTGCCTTCAAAAACCTCGGCGCGCTCTCTTGAGCTCAGCAAGAACAAGGCGCCGCAGAGAAGAATATGCGCGGACAGCCAGAAATCGAACAAACCGTTCTCGGTGATGTCGCTCATAAAGAGGACGGCGGCAGTTACCAAGCTCGCCATAAAGAGAACGGGTGCCACCAGGGATACGAGTGCGATTTCCCGGGCTTCCTGAATGTCTTTCTTACCAGACGACAGGTTCATATAGCCCAGTGAAGGCGTGTTAGCAGTTTGCATGTCCCGTATACCCACTCTGACGCATGTCGGTGAGAATAAGCGAGATTTGGAAGGGAATTGTTGAAACAGATCTGAAGATTTGCAGCGTCGCGTTTACAGATCAGAAACGAAGAACGCCCCGCTCTTAGAGCGAGGCGTCGTTCAATAGGTCTTTAGATCCTTAGATATCGAGCAAGAGGCGCTCTGGATCTTCCAGCGCTTCTTTAACGCGGACCAGGAAGGTTACAGCCTCTTTACCGTCAACGATGCGGTGATCATAGGACAGCGCCAGATACATCATCGGACGGATCACAACCTGGCCATCAACCGCGACGGGTCGTTGTTCGATCCGGTGCATACCAAGCACGCCGGACTGAGGCGGATTCAGGATCGGCGTCGACATCAGCGAGCCATAAACTCCGCCATTGGTGATCGTAAACGTGCCGCCCTGCATATCAGCGATAGAGAGCGTACCATCGCGGGCTTTCTTCGCCACGTTGCCAAGCTCGGCCTCAATGCCAGCCAGTGAAAGCTCGTCACAATCGCGCAGGACCGGAACAACCAGGCCGCGCTCTGTGCCGACCGCCATGCCGATATCATAATGGTTCTTGTAGATGATATCCGTACCGTCGATCTCAGCGTTTACGGCTGGGATTTCTTTCAACGCAGAGACAACCGCTTTGGTGAAGAAGCCCATGAAGCCGAGCTTCACGCCATGCTTTTCAAAGAACGCGTCTTTGTAAGCTTTCCGCAGACCCATCACAGCGCTCATGTCCACATCGTTGAATGTGGTCAGCATCGCGGCGGTGTCTTGGGCCTCTTTCAGGCGGCGCGCGATGGTTTGGCGCAAGCGAGTCATCCGCACGCGCTCTTCACGCGGGCCGATATCTCGTGGCGGCTTGGCTTCAGCAGGCGCGCTCGCAGCTTTCGGTGTGTTCACATAAGCCAGCGCGTCAGCTTTCGTTGCCCGTCCTTCCCGGCCTGTGCCCGGAATGCTTGCAGGGTTGACGCCCGCCTCAGCTGAGATCCGGCGAACAGATGGTGCAACTGGGCGTTCGCCCGTTGCAGCAGGTGCGGCTGGTGCCGGCGCAGGCGCTGCAGCTGCAGGCGCTGCACTCGCCCCTGCTCCCGCAGAAATCCGTGCAATCACAGCCCCAGGCGTGACGCCGTCGCCTTCAGACACAAGCCATTCAGAGATGACGCCATCGGCCGTCGCTGGAACTTCCAGAGCGACCTTGTCAGTTTCGATTTCGGCGATGGTCTCGTCTTTTGAAACGCTCTCGCCAACCTGTTTGAGGAAGGTTGCAATCGTCCCCTCGGCAACGCTTTCGCCCATACTTGGGACCGTCACATCAACGCTTGCACCACCAGAGCTCGCGGCCGGTGCAGCGGCAGGAGCCGGCGCAGCAGCGGGAGCGGCTGCAGGTGCCGAAGTAGCTGCGCCATTGGCGCCGCCAAGGCGGCCAAGCAAAGCCCCGATCTCGACCGTGTCACCTTCAGCGGCAACGATCTCGCTCAAGGTTCCCGCGGCTTCAGCGGACACTTCTACGGCGACCTTGTCGGTTTCCAGCTCGACCAGGACATCATCCTTGGCGACCGTTTCACCGGCAGATTTCAGCCATTTTCCAACCGTCGCTTCGGTAACGCTTTCGCCCAATGTAGGGACTACGATATCGGTCATATTTGGTCTCTGTCTTCGTCTTGTTCTTGTTTGATTAGGTGACCAGACTGTCTTCTACAGGCTTGTCGCCGAGGGCGGCTGAGATGAAAGCATCTTTCTCTCGATTGTGCGTTGAGAGCAAGCCCGTCGCCGTTGCAGCAGCGGGTGGGCGTCCTGTATATTTAGGACGAGAATTCTCAAACCCAACCCGGTTTGCGGCCCATTCCAGCTCATCACGAATAAATGTCCAGCCCCCCATGTTCCGCGGCTCTTCCTGGCACCAAACCAGTTCGGCCTGCGGGAAACGTTTCAACTCGTCTATAAGAGCTTTACGCGGAACTGGGTAGAATTGTTCCACGCGGAGCAAATAAATATCATCTGCACCGCTTTCTTCGCGCGCTTCGAACAAGTCGTAATAGACCTTGCCCGAGCAGGCGACGACGCGCTTGATCTTCTCATCATCGACCAATTTCACCTTGCCCTGACGGCCCGGTGTTTCTGCATCGTCCCAGAGGACGCGGTGGAAAGACGACTTGGTATTCATGTCATCGAAGCTGCTCGTCGCCAATTTGTGACGCAGCAGAGATTTCGGGGTCATGATTACCAAAGGCTTCCGGAAATCACGGTGGATCTGACGGCGCAGCGCGTGGAAATAATTTGCCGGCGTTGTCAGGTTGCAGACTTGCCAATTGTCTTCAGCGCACATCTGCAAGAACCGCTCAAGCCGAGCAGATGAGTGCTCTGGGCCCTGCCCTTCATAGCCATGCGGCAAGAGCATTGTCAGACCCGACATCCGCAGCCATTTGCGTTCTGCCGACGAGATGAACTGATCAAAGAAGACCTGCGCCCCGTTTGAGAAGTCTCCGAACTGCGCTTCCCACATAACCAATGCGTTCGGGTTGGCGAGCGAGTAGCCATACTCATATCCGAGCACAGCCTCTTCTGAGAGCAGGGAGTCGATGACCTCATACTCTGCTTGGCCTTCACGGAGGTGGTTGAGCGCGGTGTAGCGCTCACCCGTGTTTTGATCGACCATATGGCTGTGGCGCTGAGAGAAGGTGCCGCGCCCACAATCCTGCCCCGACAAACGGACATGGAAGCCTTCATCTAGAAGCGTGGCGAACGCCAAATGCTCAGCCGTCGCCCAATCTAGACCTTTACCAGTCGAGATCGCATCAGCGCGGCCTTTCACAACACGGCCAAGCGTGCGGTGAATATTGACGCCATCTGGAACCGTGGTGATTTTGTCACCGAGCTCTTTCAGTTTCGCCTTGGACACGCCGGTCTTGCCGCGGCGATCATCATCTTCGGGCAGGCCGAGACCTTCCCACTCGCCTTCGAGCCAATCGGCTTTGCTAGTTTTGACGGTCTTTCCGTCTTCAAACGCTTTGTCCAAGAAGGCTTCAAACGCTTTCACTTCGGCTTCGACAGCTTCAGCGGTGAGCAGGCCTTCGGAAACGAGACGTTCACTGTAGAGCTCGCGCGTTGATTTGTGCGATTTGATCGTGGTGTACATGACCGGTTGGGTAAACATGGGCTCGTCGCCCTCATTGTGCCCAAACCGGCGATAACAGAACATGTCGATGACAACATCTTTGCCGAATTTCTGACGGTACTCCGTCGCAACCTTGGCGGCATAAACAACCGCTTCTGGATCGTCGCCATTCACGTGGAAAATTGGTGCTTGCACCATCAAAGCCACATCAGACGGGTATGGCGACGAGCGCGAATACATCGGGCTCGTCGTAAAGCCAATTTGATTGTTGATGATGAAGTG
>JBCBGJ010000256.1:0-4168 GCA_038526925.1 Pseudomonadota bacterium | reverse complement strand
CTGTGAATGAGCTCTATACGGCGCGCGCGGGCTTGGACGAGTTCGCCGACCTTCGCGGGTTTTAAGAGATCGGCGCAAGATGCCCCAGCATTCTTGCATACAGGTGCCCCAGCCGCGTTCTTCCGCGAGCAGGCAAAGCGTCTGCATGAACATGCCAGCATGACCCCGTTGGCCGTGACCGACCCGCTCATCCATAACAATGAACAGCGCTAGCGGCGCGTTGAAGAATTGGTAGTTCCGCGCGAACCACATCATGCGCCCCATTTTATCTTCGCGGGGAATGCCGATCTTGCCATACATTTCCTCACCAACAGCCCGGCGGCGCGCGTTTTGAGCCTCCGAGATATACTCCGGATAGATCGGATAATCGGTGGGTTCCCCGCGCGGGTTCTCGGCGAGCTTCGCCGACGCCAAGTCGACCACGGCCTGTTTGGCGTCGCCCGCCAGCGCGATCACACGCCAGGGCTGCAGGTTCCCGCCAGAAGGCGAGCGCTGCGCATCCGTCAGCCACTGTTTGACCTCGGCTTCGGGAAGAGGTGTTTCGAGAAAGGCCCGCGTTGAAATCCGTTGCTTGATTGCCGTGCTGACGTCCATGAAGCGCTCCCTGATCTTTGTCTTGAGATTAGACCTAACGCGGAAATGCCATGCCGCTAGGGGTGTCGTGGCGAAAGCTGGTTGTCTCGAAATCAGGCCTGAAAGGGTTCATTCCGATGGATGACGCGGTGCGTGCGACGTCGCCCCTTACCGAATTCAATTCAAACCTCGGCCCCTGCTTATCAGGAAATTAAGGTCATTATGCCAAGGTGAACATTCGTATCTGCGAAAGCAAACCCATAGGTGGGTTTTAGAGAGTTTAGGGGTCAGCATGACTTTTCGTCACCGCATCAAAGCATCGTTTCTAGCGCTCGGTTTGATTGGCCTCGCCGCCTGTAGCAGCGAACCTGTGGACCCTGCGGTATTTGAAGCTGAAGTGCAGCAGCTGGCTGAAAGTGGCGACATGTACGGACAGATGTTCGTTGTTCTCAAAGAACGTCGCCCGGAAATGTATACAAGTTTTCGCCAGCATGCCTTTCGGGAATATGGCCGCGGCCGAACGGTACGGGAAGCTGGGTATCTTGCCGGACGTCATATGCGCAATCAGCTGAATAGCGAGCTCTTGCAATTGTCGCGCGCCGCAAGCGATGACGATGTGAAAGAGATGATCAGCATCACGATTGCATCGTTCGAGCACTTAAGCGCTGAAGGCCCGAAAGACTGTGAGCGCCTCATGCAAGGTGAAGAACTGGAGCAGGTCAAAGACTTCCCCAACGAGCTGCGCAAGCGCGAGACACAACTCGTCATCGACTTGCTGAGCGCGCCGCAAACCGTTGCCAATCGACGTGCGGCATCACGCAACGAAGTCACCAATTGGATGATGAACCTCGCGACGCTTGAGCCGTCCGTGGGTGTTATGGTGAATCATTTGGCGAATGAAGATGACCGAGCTAAAGGCGCAGACAAAGAGATCTGCGATGGCATGGTCACATTGTATAAGCGGCTCAGCTACAAGAACTCTGAAGATCGCGGCACTTTGTTCCGTGGGATGGCGTTGATGGCGCTGCAAGATCAGCAAATCCGCCGCAACAATTCTGGCGAGGAGTCGACTTAAACCGTCGTCGACTCGTCCAAGAATTTGGTTCCTCTTCCCCGGGTGAGTTGCTAAGGTTTCGTCCAGAGATGGAGGGACCAAATGTCCGAGACCCCGACACCACCGTCTGCGCCCGCAGCAGCTCAACCAGCGGCCTCGTCCGATAAGGCGAAGGAGCAGGGGACCGTTCAGGACGCCCTGAACCAGCTGTCTGAGCTGAAAGTCTACACCCATTCTCCGATTCTGTATTGGTGGCCGATTTGGGCGCTGGGTCTCGTATTCGGTCTGGTCTCACTGTTCGTGTCAGGCGAGGGGACAGAAGCAGCGGCGCGGGTTCAAGGTCAGACTTTTGTGTTTGTTCTGGTCTTCGTAATCTTCTCGACCACAGTGAAACTGCGCGGTGCGAACTCGGTCATTCTCGGCCTTATTCTCGCGATTGGCGGGATCTTACTCGCGACCGCGAACCTGTCAGGCCCAATCGCAAGAATAAGGCCGAGAATGACCGAGTTCGCACCGCGCAGTTTCACTGTGGTCGAGAAGATTACGAAGACCAGAACAAACACAAAAGTCTGACCTTGAACCCGCGCCGCTGCTTCTGTCCCCTCGCCTGACACGAACAGTGAGACCAGACCGAATACGAGACCCAGCGCCCAAATCGGCCACCAATACAGAATCGGAGAATGGGTGTAGACTTTCAGCTCAGACAGCTGGTTCAGGGCGTCCTGAACGGTCCCCTGCTCCTTCGCCTTATCGGACGAGGCCGCTGGTTGAGCTGCTGCGGGCGCAGACGGTGGTGTCGGGGTCTCGGACATTTGGTCCCTCCATCTCTGGACGAAACCTTAGCAACTCACCCGGGGAAGAGGAACCAAATTCTTGGACGAGTCGACGACGGTTTAAGTCGACTCCTCGCCAGAATTGTTGCGGCGGATTTGCTGATCTTGCAGCGCCATCAACGCCATCCCACGGAACAAAGTGCCGCGATCTTCAGAGTTCTTGTAGCTGAGCCGCTTATACAATGTGACCATGCCATCGCAGATCTCTTTGTCTGCGCCTTTAGCTCGGTCATCTTCATTCGCCAAATGATTCACCATAACACCCACGGACGGCTCAAGCGTCGCGAGGTTCATCATCCAATTGGTGACTTCGTTGCGTGATGCCGCACGTCGATTGGCAACGGTTTGCGGCGCGCTCAGCAAGTCGATGACGAGTTGTGTCTCGCGCTTGCGCAGCTCGTTGGGGAAGTCTTTGACCTGCTCCAGTTCTTCACCTTGCATGAGGCGCTCACAGTCTTTCGGGCCTTCAGCGCTTAAGTGCTCGAACGATGCAATCGTGATGCTGATCATCTCTTTCACATCGTCATCGCTTGCGGCGCGCGACAATTGCAAGAGCTCGCTATTCAGCTGATTGCGCATATGACGTCCGGCAAGATACCCAGCTTCCCGTACCGTTCGGCCGCGGCCATATTCCCGAAAGGCATGCTGGCGAAAACTTGTATACATTTCCGGGCGACGTTCTTTGAGAACAACGAACATCTGTCCGTACATGTCGCCACTTTCAGCCAGCTGCTGCACTTCAGCTTCAAATACCGCAGGGTCCACAGGTTCGCTGCTACAGGCGGCGAGGCCAATCAAACCGAGCGCTAGAAACGATGCTTTGATGCGGTGACGAAAAGTCATGCTGACCCCTAAACTCTCTAAAACCCACCTATGGGTTTGCTTTCGCAGATACGAATGTTCACCTTGGCATAATGACCTTAATTTCCTGATAAGCAGGGGCCGAGGTTTGAATTGAATTCGGTAAGGGGCGACGTCGCACGCACCGCGTCATCCATCGGAATGAACCCTTTCAGGCCTGATTTCGAGACAACCAGCTTTCGCCACGACACCCCTAGCGGCATGGCATTTCCGCGTTAGGTCTAATCTCAAGACAAAGATCAGGGAGCGCTTCATGGACGTCAGCACGGCAATCAAGCAACGGATTTCAACGCGGGCCTTTCTCGAAACACCTCTTCCCGAAGCCGAGGTCAAACAGTGGCTGACGGATGCGCAGCGCTCGCCTTCTGGCGGGAACCTGCAGCCCTGGCGTGTGATCGCGCTGGCGGGCGACGCCAAACAGGCCGTGGTCGACTTGGCGTCGGCGAAGCTCGCCGAGAACCCGCGCGGGGAACCCACCGATTATCCGATCTATCCGGAGTATATCTCGGAGGCTCAAAACGCGCGCCGCCGGGCTGTTGGTGAGGAAATGTATGGCAAGATCGGCATTCCCCGCGAAGATAAAATGGGGCGCATGATGTGGTTCGCGCGGAACTACCAATTCTTCAACGCGCCGCTAGCGCTGTTCATTGTTATGGATGAGCGGGTCGGTCACGGCCAACGGGGTCATGCTGGCATGTTCATGCAGACGCTTTGCCTGCTCGCGGAAGAACGCGGCTGGGGCACCTGTATGCAAGAATGCTGGGGCATCTTGCGCCGATCTCTTAAAACCCGCGAAGGTCGGCGAACTCGTCCAAGCCCGCGCGCGCCGTATAGAGCTCATTCACAG
>JBCBGJ010000255.1:0-4182 GCA_038526925.1 Pseudomonadota bacterium | reverse complement strand
GGTTGAAAATCCACTTCAACCGATCGAAGTCTGCGTCTGTTGTCTCGTTCGGCACCACACCAGCTTTCATCGCGAGGTTGATCGCCGCGCGTTCTGCGTCGGTGAACAAAGGACTGTCTTCAAAGCTCCAAACCGCATCGATTTTATCTTGAGCAACGCCTTCCTCCCGCGCGCCGTGCGCAGCATGGGCAGAGCAATAGAAACAGCCTGCTGCCTTGCTCGCCGCCTCACCGACAAGCCGCTTTAAGCCATTGTCGACTTGGCCAGGGCCATAAACGGCAGCCACCAGTCCCCACATCGCTTTGGTGAGCGCAGGGTGGCGCGCCATGACCAACGCGTCATTGGGGATGAAGCCCATCAGGCTTTCAGCATTCTCGATCATAGTCCGGGTTTCCGGATCCACTTGATCAAGCGACAGCGGCGCGAGACGGCTCATCAGTTACGGGGATCGGAAATGATTTGGTTGAGCTCAATCGTGTGCCCGTCATTGTCCGTCAACATCGAGACCATCACGACGATATCGCCAGCCGGAGACGGATAACGGCGTTCCTTCGGCTCCCCGATGATCGTCACGCCCGGTGCAGCGGCGGCTGCTGGGAACGTAACGTCGAGCGTATTCGAGTTGAACAGCAGAACAATCTCGCCCGGCGTAAAATCAGCCGGATCGGGTTCCGCGAGATCTTGATCTGTCTGATCGAGGAACTGCCAAAGGCCGAGCATCCCGATAAAGCTATCATTGGCTTTCAACAGAACGAGGCGTGAGCGGTTCTGACCGTCTGCGCCATAGCGCATAGAGAGGCCTGGCGATGTCAGCTCCTGATCATACTCAACCGTCATGCCCAGCGCGTCTCGATAGAGCGCCAGAGATTTCTCAATATCACGCACGACCAAAGTGGTCCGTCGCAAGTCGAGCGGGTTCACATCGGCGGGGGCTTCTTTTTCGACCTCGACGACAACCTCTCGCTCAATTTCTCGAGCTATCTTATCGCTCTCTATGATCACGCAGCCACTCAAAGCGAGGGCACCAGCGGCGATGGCTATAATGGCTTTCATGATTTCTCTCCTAGCGGCACATTCGCCGCGAAATGCTGTGCGATCTCTTCGCGAGTCGCGATCCAGACGTCTTTGTGCGCTTTCACATGATCCAAGAAATGCTGGAACGCGTCGATCCGACCTGGGCGGCCAATGATGCGCAGATGAAGTCCGAGTGACATCATCCGCGCGCCCTCTTCATTCGCCTCACGCAGGAGCCAGTTGAACGTGTTCTTGGCATAGGACAGCCACATGTCGGGCGTGAAACTGGGGCTGAGCCAGAACTTCATATCGTTTGAGTCGATCGCATAAGGCAGGATGACCATCGGCTCGCTGGAGCCATCCTTCATCTCGACATCTGCCCAATATGGAAAATCGTCAGAGTAATCATCCATATGGTAGAGATAGCCCTGCTCTTTCAGGATCCGGCGCGTGATATCCGTGTGCAGATAGCGCGAGAGCCAGCCAACTGGACGACGACCACATGTCTCAGCGATGGAGTCTGTTCCCTTTTTGATGAAGGCGGTTTCTTCGTCTTCATCCATAAACGCTGTGAAGGCCCATTTGTGACCATGATTGCAAGGCTCGTCGCCGCGCGCTGTGATCGCTTCTGCTAGCCAAGGCGCTTTTTGGAGCGCTTGCCCACAAACCGTCCAGGTCGCATTAATCCCAGCTTTGTCGAGCATCTTTAAGATCCGCGGAGCACCGCGATTGATACCGTACTGATAGTTGCTTTCATTGCCATGGATGCGGATAGGCTTTCCGGGAACTGCGCCGAGCTCGTCGACGGGCTCAGGACGCTTATCGCCTTCATCAATCCGGCGCTCTGCGCCCTCTTCGACATTGACGACAATCGACAAAGCGAGCTTCGCACCATTCGGCCATTTAAAGCCCTTGGGGGCGGGATCTGCTGGCATCGCCATTAATGAGGTTCCTCGCCGCCGGACACGTTCATGCTTTCAGCCGTAATGTAGTTGGCTTCGTCAGAGCATAAGAAAGCCACAGCGTTCGCCGTGTCTTCCGGCAAGCCTGGACGCCCCATTGGGATACGCGCCGCCATAGCCTCAAGATATTCATCCACAGATGCTGCGCCGACGACCTTTGAAAAATATTCGTTCTGCCAAGCGCCAAGCCCGGTTGTAACATGGTTCGGGCAAACATTGTTGACGGTGATCTTGTGCTCGCCCAACTCAACCGCTGCCGAGCGCGCCAAACCAACCAAGCCATGCTTAGAAGACGTATAAGCCTGCGCATGCGGGAAGCCGGACTTCGCCGCTTGCGATGCGATATTGATGATCCGCCCGCCTTTACCTTGACCCACCATGGTTTCTGCCGCCGCCTTCACGCCGAAGAAGGCGCCCGTCAGGTTTACATCGATCACAGCACGCCAGTCGGCTTCGGTGACCTCGAGCAAAGGCTTCATAATATAGCCAATACCGGCATTGTTGACCCAGATATCGAGACTGCCATGCGTATCAACAGCATGGTTCGCGAGCCCGCGAACATCTTCAAGAGAGCGCACATCGCAGACTTTGGTCGAGGCTTGCACGCCAAGTGCGCGCATGTCCGCCGCGATCGATTCCATTTCATCGGTGGAGCCAATATGCTCAGCGCCCGTCGCATCATCCCGCGGCGCGCCAATATCAGAGATCACAATGTTTGCGCCATCTTCAGCCAGGCGTCTGGCAATCGCTTCCCCAAGCCCTTTGCGTCGGCCTGATCCTGTGATCACCGCCGTTTTGCCGGTAAACTTACCCATTAATGCCCCCTAGCCGAGCTTATCGGTGAGAATGAAGGAAAGGTCGTCTGCCATGGCCTGGAACTCACCGGCGATAGCTTGCATGGTTTCGGTCGATACCTCACCACCAAATCCATCCATATCGTTTACATCGATGATCTCAATATAGGCGTAAGGCGGCTTGTCTTCTGATCCCAAAAGACCAACTGACTTAAACACTGCAAATTCATCAACCGACTTCAATCCATTTACCGTTGGGATGTCCTTAGCCTTCGCCCACGCCTCGTAATCCTCGACGCTCACCCCTGGCTTCAGATTAAAGAGTGCGACAATCTTGGTACTCATATCAGGAACCTTCCCTATAGCTTATTTTCTCAAATGATATATCTTTTAAAGCAATTGCATAGCCCTCACGTTGAAAGCGTCGAGGATTACGAGGCGTGGGCGAAGGCTAAGGACATCCCAACGGTAAATGGATTGAAGTCGGTTGATGAATTTGCAGTGTTTAAGTCAGTTGGTCTTTTGGGATCAGAAGACAAGCCGCCTTACGCCTATATTGAGATCATCGATGTAAACGATATGGATGGATTTGGTGGTGAGGTATCGACCGAAACCATGCAAGCTATCGCCGGTGAGTTCCAGGCCATGGCAGACGACCTTTCCTTCATTCTCACCGATAAGCGCGGCAGTTTGTGAAGCGAAAAGGAGATTGCCATGGCTGATACTGAACGCGATCCACGCCCTGAGCCCGTCGAGTACGATGGTCCGCCGGATTACCGAGTGGTTGGGCGTCACGGCGTGTATCCTGAAACCAGTCATGACGAAGTCGCAAGGTTTAATTTCCTTGCGCAGATGAACCGTCACTTATCGACGAAAGTTATGCCGGGTGTTGCGGAAGCCTTCGAAGCCCGTATCGAGCCAAAGCGCAAAACTGTCTACAAAACACGCCATCAAGTTCGCAAAGACTTGGTGAAAGACCCTATGTTCCAATGGTGGTCCGCAATGCGCCGCGCGACGATGGAGACCCGTCAGCAAGCTGGACGCTGGGTGACCATCCGCCAGGCTGATGAGCTCAACGGAAAAGTGAGAACACTGACCGAGGGCGATCCTCGCCTCGTTCTCAATCCTGAGTTTGAACAACCGCGCTCGACAGCGGCAATCGATCATCACTGTATGCCTGGCTCTTACCATACAGAGCTCGTTCCGGGCGACGTGACGGGTCCCGCAAACTATGATGCGGGCATCTTCGCGACGACGGGCGGCATGCTTGGGCGCTACAATGATGGCGGCGGCGTCGCGGTGGCCCAATGGGTTCAAAAGAATCTTCCGGACTTTAAACCAAAACGCATTCTCGATATCGGTGCTGGCCTGGGCCATAATGTGCTTCCGATTGCCGAGGCTTTCCCGGATGC
>JBCBGJ010000254.1:0-4190 GCA_038526925.1 Pseudomonadota bacterium | reverse complement strand
AGAGGCATTAGTGAACAGTTCCTTCCGCAAAGCGCATTTCTACGAATTTGTGTGCGAGATCGAGCATTTCGTCGGTTGAACAATCCATACCAATTACCTCGTATTCGTTAGGTTCGCCGGCATGGTTGCGCATCCAATCCAGCAGATGGTCTTGTGCGATTGCGACGCTGAATATCACTACCAAGAGTGCCGGAATAAACGACCAGAACCCTGCAAACATTATGAGCGGAATTGAAGGTCCAAGCAGCACCAGGGTGAGGACAATGACGGGGATGAGCAACATTCTGATTGCCCATTGCAACCCCGGCGCAAGACCAAAATTCTTTTGCCGCTCGATCATTATGAGGCGCCCGTCCGGCAAGTGGGCTTCAAAGCGTTCTAATTGTGGGAGTTTCTTCCAAATCATTTTCATTCTCCATTTTATTGAGTTCTCAAAACCATGTCGCGCGTGACGATGACGCGCACAGGCCAACCAGGGCGCACACGTATGGTTGGCTGTATGCCAAGATTTCGATCCACAACACGTTGGCCGGCTTCGTTCACGGTGTCGCTCGTACCGCGGCGGATTGCGCGTTCAATATCGCCATCCCCATCGCTCCCAAGCTCAGCGCCAATTCCAAGCACGGTGGCAAGGCCCGCGGCAACGAACACCCGGTCCCAGTGATGGTCGGTGCGGTCGGACAAGCCAGCATAACCGCTTGCATCAGCGCCTGGTTCGCTGATCTGGATGGAACTGCCATCTGGGAAGATGAGCCGGTCCCAGATGACAAGCGCGCGATCCTGGCCAAACGCGACCTCTGATTGATATCGACCGATCAATCGCGCGCCTTGGGGTATCAATAAATGGCCACCCGTCACCGTGTCGTATACTGGCTGCGTGACCTGCGCGATTATAGTGCCTGGCAGGTCGCTATTAATGCCGGTGATCAAACTCGCGGGAATGAGCGTTCCGGCCATGACTTGATAGGGCGAGATCGGGGTTTCTAGGCGGTTTGGATTATAGATGTCGCTTGTCGCTTTTCCGCTCACAAACGCTGACTTGCGCGATTGCAGATTTGGATCATCGGGTGACCCGAACGCTGAGGATAGGTTTGGCGGCTGCGCCGCCAGCGCGAGGAGTTCAGAGCCAAGTTCTAAACCGGCGTCTCGGGAGGTTCGCCCGGTCGTTTCAGCCTTACCAGGTTTCACCGTTGATTGAAGTTGGAAGAAAACCGGCGCCTTGGCCGCTTCCTCGGCAAGCGCTGCTTCTCGCATGCGCTGGGCTCGCGCAGCTTCATCGACTGGGTTGGGCCGAAAGTCGTTTTCATATCGAGAAATGTATTCCGGCTGAATGCCAAGTTCGCGTTCTGCGGCCAAGATCGTTGAGCCTAAATCGCCTGACAAGGGCGGTCCAATTGGCAGTCTTGGGGCAGGCGGCGTGATCTCGCTATAGCTTGTCGGCAGCGCCGCTAATCCTTCGGGCTTTCTTGTATTTGTCGTGTTGTAGAGCTCGCGGCGATCGGCAGGATCGACCGCTTTGGGCGGCTGCAGCGCGACACTCAAGGCCGTGAACAGGCCAAGCGCGCCAAGACCAGCGGCCAAGATCAACACTTTGCGATTGATACGGGTGCCAGGCTTCGGTTTCGCCCGAACGTTGAGACGTTCGACATGCGCGTCAAATGGAACCGGTTCGCTCATATCTTTCAGCTCCCGAACAGAGCCGCAAAGCCGGTGCGGGGCTTTGTTTTGGAGATGCGAACTATGGTTTGGTTCTTTGTTCCGAGCCGCAGCTCTGCTGCCTCGAACAAATGGTCGACAATATAATAGTTCCCGCGCAAGCGATAATTGACCAGCTCGGCGTCGCCATTGCCGCCAAGGACAAAAAGCGGCGGCAAATCCGTGCTCGCAATATCGCCAGGCATCTGGATATAGACCTGAGTGCCATCATCAAACACGCGCACCGGCTTCCACTTTGGTTTGTCGCCGGTGATGCGATAGTCGAAGTTCAAACCATCCAGAGCCACACCTCGATTGATGACGCCTGCCTCGCGGGAGATCGCCCGGGCATTCCGAGATGTCAGTTCGGTAATTTCGTCGGCTGGGTAGCGCCATGATAAAGCCGCCATATAGCCGCTTGGCACAGATTCCAGTTCAAGATGATACGTTCGTCGATCGGTTGCGATCATCAAATTTGTGCGGATGTCGGCATTGATCGGTTTGACGAGAACATGCGCCCGAGCGCTGGAACCGGATCCTGAGATTGTGTCACCCACCACCCATCGCACGGTATCTCCCGCCGAGACTGATACTAGCGTCTCACCCGGCTGAAGGGCGATATCGCTGACCTGTCCCGGACTTGCATAAAGCCGATAAAGCGCGCCTTCGGTATAGGGATAGACTTGGATTGCATTTACGTAGCCGTCGACAGAAGGCTCTATGAGCGCGCTCTTGCGCCCCTCATATATCGCCTGGCGCGGTGATGCTTGATTTGTCGGTGAGTTAGGCGTGATCTGTTTCATTTGACCCGGCAGTGGCAGAGCAACGGTCGTCTCAACGATCTCGACTGGGCGCTTAGCTTGTTCGTCCACAACCGGAGTTGCCGCCACGAAATCATTTGGGTCGACGATATCCGGGGTGGAAGGTTCAATCGTCGCACACGCTGATAGAACCGCGAGCGCAGAGGCAGATAGAATAAGGCGTTTCATTAGTTGGAATCTCCTGTGACAAGGTCTTCGCCCCAATGGAGCTCGTGGACGTAGATGCCGAGAGGGTTCGCCCGGAGGCGCTCAGCATCGGTTGGGGTTTGCGAAACGATGGAAAAGAGGCCCGTATAGCGCTTGGCCTCAGTCAGAGCTCCGTTTTCAAAGGTCTTCTCGATCCAACGGGCTTGAAAGCTACCGTCAGAAATACGCACAACGCTCACCACATCGACGGTTCGGGATTTGCGGCCAATGTCCGCGAATGGATCATTGGCGCTCGCATATTCATTCAATGTGGTTGCGGCTTTATCGGTGACGTAATCGTAAGCGCGGAGCCAATTGTCACGGACGACAACAGCGTCAGAACTCAGGCCGCGAACATCCGCGATAAAGCTCGCCAAATGATGGGCAATTTGAGCGTCGCTCGGATCATAAGACTTCGCGGCAGGTCCAACGGCGCGAGCTGAGCCCGTCTCATCCACCTCGATCACGTAAGGCGTAACCGTTGACTGAAGGCTCCGCCAGATCAGTGCGCCTGAGGTCGCAAATGAAAGGGCCAGGCATCCAAGTGCCATTAGGCGCCAATTCTTAGCCTGAACGCGGGCCGAACCAATCCGCTGATCCCAAACCTGTCCGGCTTTTTGGTAAGGTGTCTCCGGAAATGGGCTCACCCCATAGTTTGAAGTCGATCGCTTAAACATCTACTCTTCCTTGTCATTAAGTTGCGGAGCCGCGCCGCCAGATCCGCGGTCGCCGTCACGAAGAGAGTGAGCCGCCATGCTGCCAGCCTGGCCCATACGTTGCTGGGTTTGAAAGCGGCGCGCCCACGCGTTTGGGGCACTTGATTCTGGTACCGCAGCGCCCGTTCCGCCGGTTGCGGTCCACGCGCTTTGACTTCCTCGTTGATAGGCTTGTCCAACGGACGAAAATGGGCGGCTGGCTATTCGCCTCGCGGCATCGCCGCCGGCCCGGGCAATGCCCGCTGCGCCTGCTGCAGCCCCTGCAAAGCCGGTTTTACCGGAGGCCACAGCGCCCATGGTGTAGGACGTTTTTGCAGCGCCGGCCATTGAGGCGCCGGCTTTGACCGCTGATGAAACGCCGCCCGCAGCCGCGCGTGCGCCCATTGCGCCGACATAACCGCCCGCTGCGGCGCCAGCCATAGTGCCAGCCGCGGACCCAGCGCCGAGTTGAGGCGCGCCGGTGATTAATCCGCTGGCAATGCCGGGTGAGAAAATTCCCATCCACAAAAAGACCAAAGCGGCGAGCACGGTTCCCATGACTTGCGCGAGCGTAACATCCGCGCCGGTCCGAAACGCATCCGTGACCGACGCAAAGAGCGTGGAGCCGATACCGATAATGACCGCCAAAACCATGAGCTTAACGCCGGATGTGATGACATTTCCGAGAACTCGTTCAGCCAGGAAGGTGGTTTTGTTCCACAACGCGAACGGGACCAGGATGAAACCAGCCAACGTGGTGAGCTTGAATTCCAAGATTGCGATGAAAAGTTGT
>JBCBGJ010000253.1:0-4219 GCA_038526925.1 Pseudomonadota bacterium | reverse complement strand
CTCGCAATTTTGTCTGCCGCTTTACCGACATACGCACAGGATACTGACGCAGCCGATGATGCTGACGAACTTCGTCAAAGCCAAATCGTCGTTACAGGGACACGGTCTGCCGACCGCACGGCGCTGGAAACCTCTGTTCCTGTTGATGTCTTTCCGGTTTCAGAGCTTACCGAAACTGGTCGGACAGAGTTGAATCAGATTCTCGCCGCAACGGTTCCGTCGTTCAACTTTAACCAAACTGCGATCAGTGATGGCTCAGATATTATTCGCCCGGCAACACTGCGTGGCCTCGCCCCAGACCAGACCCTTGTTTTAGTCAATTCAAAGCGCCGCCATTCCTCATCACTTGTGAACATTAATGGGACGGTCGGTCGCGGCTCCTCTGCGGTCGATCTGAACTCGATCCCGACGGCTGCGATTGGCAGTGTGCAGGTGCTGCGTGACGGTGCCTCTGCTCAATATGGTTCCGACGCGATTGCAGGCGTTATCAATGTTCTCCTCAAAGAAGAGAGTTCGGGTGGTGGCGCGAATGTTCGGTATGGCGCTTTTGTCACCGATATTAAGGGCCAGGGCCGTGACCGCGTTGATGGTGAAACGCTGCAGGTCAGCGGTTGGAAAGGCTTCGCGCTTGGCGAGTCTGGCTTCCTGACCGTGTCGGGTGAGTACAAGGACCGTAACCCATCAAACCGCGCAGGCTTGGATCCACGCCAGCAATACATCACGCCAGGCGGCGTCACGGATCCGCGCGAGAACACATTCAACCGTCTCAACCACAATTGGGGGAATGGCAATGCGGAAGACTTTAGCTTCTTCGCCAATGCCGGGTTTGGATTGACGGAAGGTTGGGAACTTTATGGCTGGGCCGGTTACCAAGACCGGGAAGCTGAAAGTACCGGCTTCTATCGTCGCTCGAGTGACTCTGCGACAGGCCCACTCGGCACCCGAAGCACACCGCGGAACCTGACTGAGATCTATCCGGACGGATTTCTACCAACCATCGTAGGCGATGTGACGGATATTAGTGCCGGCGGCGGTGTTCGCGGTGATCTTGCGGGTTGGGATGCTGACTTCAGCGTCGTATACGGGTCGAATGAGCTCGATTACTCTGTCGCCAACACACTGAACGCGTCGCTTGGGCCGACAAGCCAGACGGAGTTTGATGCGGGTGCGCTCGAGTATGATCAAGTTGTTCTGAATGCGAACCTGACACGATCTTTCGACACGCTTTTGCCGGGCATCACCACCGTTTCAATCGGAGCGGAGTTCCGTGATGAGGGCTTTGAAATCACGCAAGGTGAGCCAGCCTCTTATATCCAAGGCGGGTATCGCGGCGTTCCAGGCGTGAACTATGAGCCAGTGGTTGGTGTGAACGTACCAACCGGTTTCGACATCAATGATCCGGCGACTTATCCAGATCCGTTCGATGCGAATTTCGGGGTCGGTTTTGCTGGCGGTAGCCAGGTGTTTGCTGGCTTCACACCGCAGTCTGAAGTTGATGCGGGTCGCGACAATATCGGTCTCTATGCCGATGTTGAGTGGGAACCGAACGATCAGACCTTGCTCTCAGCGGCAATCCGCTACGAGGACTATTCCGATTTTGGTGACACGCTCACAGGTAAGATCACGGGTCGTTACGACTTCAATGATGTTGTGGCGATTCGCGGTGCATTCAGCACAGGGTTCCGAGCGCCATCTCTGCAACAGCAGTTCTTTACGGCATCATCAACCAACTTTATTGATGGCGTACCGTTCGAGATTGGGACGTTCCCTGCGACATCTGCAGCAGCAGTAGCCCTGGGCGCTGAGCCGCTTGATGCAGAAGAGTCTACGAGCTTCTCTGCCGGGCTTGTGATCACTCCGGACAATAATTTCTTCATCACCATCGACGCGTTTAGCATCGATATTGAAGATCAGATCTTCTTGTCAGAGAATCTGGGCGGGGCTGATGTTGATGCGGTTCTGGCGAATGCTGGTGTCGAAGGCATTAGCCGCATTCGCTTCTTCCAAAACGGAATCGAAACAGAGATACGCGGTGTTGATGTTGTTGCCCGTTATGATTGGGATCTCGGAAACCTGGGTGAGCTCGGTCTGTCCGGTGCGTTCAACTTCTCTGAGGTTGAGGTGACAGAAGTGCCGGTGAACAGTGTTCTTCCAGATCCCAATCATAACGGGCAACAACATCAATACCGCGTGTCTCTGTTTCGATTCCGTTTTGGAAGAAGCGAATGCGGCTAATGCCTTCGACACCAGCATTCGCCAGAACCGCATCAACATCAGCCCCGCCCAGATTCTCTGACAAGAAGATCTGATCTTCAATATCGATGCTAAACGCGTCGATGGTGATGAAGAAATTATTGTCCGGAGTGATCACAAGCCCGGCAGAGAAGCTCGTAGACTCTTCTGCATCAAGCGGCTCAGCGCCCAGGGCTACTGCTGCTGCAGATGTCGCAGGGAACGTCCCAATCTCGAACGGTACGCCATCAATAAAGTTGGTTGATGATGCCGTAAAGAACTGCTGTTGCAGAGATGGCGCTCGGAACCCTGTGCTGAATGCACCGCGAATCGCCACAACATCATTGAAGTCGTAACGACCCGTGATCTTACCTGTGAGCGTGTCACCAAAATCGGAATAGTCCTCGTAGCGGATTGCCGCTGAGAGCAAGGTCTGATCGTTCGGTTCCCACTCAACATCGGCATAGAGACCGATATTGTCGCGACCCGCATCAACTTCAGACTGCGGTGTGAAGCCAGCAAACACCTGGCTACCGCCAGCAAAACCGACCCCGAAATTCGCATCGAACGGATCTGGATAAGTCGCCGGATCATTGATGTCGAAACCGGTTGGTACGTTCACACCAACCACTGGCTCATAGTTCACGCCTGGAACGCCGCGATACCCGCCTTGGATATAAGAGGCTGGCTCACCTTGCGTGATTTCAAAGCCCTCATCACGGAACTCCGCTCCGATTGAAACGGTGGTGATGCCCGGCAAAAGCGTGTCGAAAGATCGTGTCAGGTTCGCATTCAGCACAACTTGATCATACTCGAGCGCACCCGCATCAAACTCCGTCTGGCTTGTCGGCCCAAGCGACGCGTTCAGTGTGTTGGCGACAGAGTAATCGAGCTCATTCGACCCGTATACGACGCTGAAGTCAGCATCCCAACCCGCAAGATCACCGCGAACACCGCCGCCGGCACTAATATCCGTCACATCGCCTACGATGGTTGGTAGAAATCCGTCCGGATAGATCTCAGTCAGGTTCCGCGGTGTGCTTCGGGTGCCGAGTGGGCCTGTCGCAGAGTCACTCGAGCGACGATAGAAGCCGGTACTTTCAGCTTCCCGGTCTTGGTAACCGGCCCAGCCATAAAGTTCCCAACCTTCCGTCAATCCAAACCCGGCATTGGCGAAGAAGCTAAAGTCTTCCGCATTGCCATTCCCCCAATTGTGGTTGAGACGGTTGAATGTGTTCTCGCGCGGATCCGTGACGCCGCCTGGCGTGATGTATTGCTGGCGTGGATCCAAGCCTGCGCGGTTTGATGGGTTACGGTCCTTGTACTCACCCGACACGGTCAGGAAGCCAGACTCGCCAAGCGCGAAGCCTTTCCAACCGCTGACCTGCAGCGTTTCACCATCAACGCGGTCACGGCCCTGGCCCTTAATATCGGTGACAAAAGCGCCATACCGAACATTCGCGCCACCACCCGAACTCTCTTCTTTGAGGAGAACATTGATAACGCCTGCAATCGCGTCGGAACCATATTGAGCAGAGGCACCGTCACGCAGCACCTGCACACTGCCAATCGCAGCCGTCGGGATCGAGTTCAGATCGACCGCAGAGGAGCCGCGACCGACCGTCCCATTAATGTTCACAAGTGATGAGGAATGGCGGCGCTTTGAATTGACTAAAACAAGGGTCTGGTCTGGGGCGAGGCCACGCAGTGTTGCCGGGCGAATAATATCTGAGCCATCACTGATCGCAGTTTGGTTAAAGTTGAACGACGGAACCGTTGCGGCGAGAATCTGATTCAACTCTGTCCGACCAGTTTCGGTAAGCTCTGAAACCGGAAAGACATCAACAGGAACAGAGGTTTCCAGCGCCGTGCGGTCGGCAGACCGTGTCCCTGTAACGACGATTTGGCTTTGACGAAGTTCGTCAGCATCATCGGCTGCGTCAGTATCCTGTGCGTATGTCGGTAAAGCGGCAGACAAAATTGCGAG